>JAIWNO010000200.1 GCA_020216785.1 Desulfomonile sp. | reverse complement strand
GACGTACAATGCTGTATGAGACGATGCCCAGCGATGGATCGCGCGGTCCGTGTAAGAGTAAACCTTGGCTATAGCACCCGCGATTTCGTACAAGTGCCGACGCGATTCGTAAGTGCTCCAAACAAACATCCCCGCGATAGCTATCGCCCATGTGCACAGCACCAAGGGGAAATATGCCCGCGGGAAGCCACCCTTGGAGGATTTTTTTTGCGAGGCTCCCATAGTTTGTCCCCCAAGAAAAGCGTCGCAGGCAAGGGCTGAAAGGCTCTCAACGTCTCGCTTTTTCCCGGATCGAGGCTTGTCAAAGCGAGTCCAACGGTTGAGTCCGGTCAGCGCATTGAAAGCGAATACGGAGGACTTCCCCCCCCTGCTTCTCCGGCAATCGCGGCGCTTTTCAGATCTTCTCTTGTTGCAGCAAGCTCGGCAGTAAGCTCTTGCACCCGGCGGCGAAGCGCCTCGACCGTCTTCCGCAGTCGATGCTCTTCCCTGGCATTAACTCGCAACCGCACCTTCTCGTGAGTCAGATCTTCCAGAATTACCAGGATGTGGCGTTCCACCATCCTCACGCAACGGAGATGCAACCGGAACCACTTCGTGGCGCTTCCGATCCTCAGGATCGCCTCTGCCTTCTGCGGTTTTCGTGTCTCGAGCGCGTTGCGGAATATCGCCTCCGCCTTGTTCGCCAACACGCGAGATCGCTCATCGTCTTCGACTCGCGGCAGAAAATCCAGGAATAAGCTTCCCATGATTTGAGAATCATCACCGGCGAGTTTGTCGCAGGCTTTGTTGGCGAAAATCACGCGACACTGCTCAGTGACGAGCAGCGCAGGGATGGGCACCGCGTCCAGGAGCTTTCCAAGAGCGGTTGACTGAATCGTCCGCAGGTCAAAAGTTCCGGTCACCGAGAGGTCTGTGTTGAAAAGGCTGTCGAAATCGATGGTCTGGGTGGATGTATCCCAGTTCGGAGAAAACTTCGGGATATCAGCCTGTTGAGTTTTGAGCACCATGTCCTTCTCTCCTGTCATGACTGCGAGCGATAAGAATCGGATGGAATTCCGTGCGTAGACTTCCCGCTCGGCACGCTGGTTGACTTCCTGGAGGCATTTTTCGGTTCTTTCGAGGTCGCGACCATGCGTGTGTAAGGCCCGCTGGAAGGTCGTCGGACCGAGTCCCCTTCCCGCCCGTCGAGGATCTGCGATCTCCGCCGCTCAAGCAGCTCAGCCTCCCCTGTTTTGCCAAGATGTCTTAGTACCTCGGGAAGGTCCTCAATCGCGGCGGCCACCTTCGGATGGACCGCACCGAGGTTTTCTTCGGTGATCTTCAGAGCGCGTTTCAGGAAAGACTCTGCCTCAGTATAGTTGCCCTCCAGCGAAGCCAGCCGCCCCGCGAGCCGCAAGTTGACCGCATGACTGAACCAGTCCTGTCGGGACGCAACGCTCCGGGTTTTTTCCCAAAAACAATGCACCGTCATGGCGCCTCGACCGGACGGATTCGTGAGTGTGAGCACTTCTGCCTGAACAATGATTTCGCCATTGTCTTTGCGCACAAGGACAAATTCGGACCCGCGTGTTTCATCGACCGGCGAAACGGAGGAATATCCGAATTCCACTCTGTGGCCCCCGGCCCTGTCCTTGAGCACATAGACTTCACCCAAAGGACGGCCAAGTGACTCTGCCCGATTCCATCCGGTCAGGGTCTCAGCGAGCGCATTCATGTGCCGGATGACCCCGTATTCGTCGACGGCCAGAGCCGCCCCTCCGTTGAATTCCACCACTTGGGAGAACAACATTGCTGTCTGACGCCGACTTCGCTCTCGGTCGTATTTGTGCAGCGCCATTTCGATGGCGGCACGCAGGTCCGCAGTGGAGAAAGGCTTCAACAGGTATCCATACGGTGCGGAACGCTTCGCGCGATGGAGCGTCATTTCGTCGGAATGCGCCGTGAGATAGACAACAGGAATCTCATGGCGTCTGGCGATCCTGTGCACGGCTTCGATCCCATCGACCTTACCGGCAAGCTTGATATCCATAAGAATCAAGTCGGGCGCCATATTGTCGACTTTCTCAACCGCTTCTTCGCCTTGACCCTCGATTCCTGCAACGTGATACCCCAGCTTGTGAAGCGTCTCGCGAAGCTGCATGGCAACGACTACCTCATCCTCCACGATCATGATCTTGGCTGCAGGCATGGCTCAGTTCCTCCTCATCGGCGTTCCGCGTCTCGGAAGCGAACAACAAAGGTCGTCCCGGGACCCGAATGCACCTGGAGCGAGCCGTGGAGTTGCAATTCGGTCAGGTTCACTACCAGCTGCAAGCCGAGGGACGAGGTTGAGCGGTAATCCAGGTCGGGAGGTAATCCCACGCCGTCGTCGTGAACCGTGAGAACGTATCTCTCGTCATCTTCTCGACGGAACTCGATCCTCACTGTACCGTGTCGGCCGTCGGGAAAGGCGTGCTTAAGGCAATTGGTGACCAGTTCGTTGATAATGAGGCTGCAAGGAATGGCCAGAGAAATCCCGAGGTATATCTCTTCCACGTCTGTTGTAATGGTAATGGCACCCGTCTTTTCCCAGTCCGTTTCCCGGAATGCCCTAAGCACGTCCTGCAGGTACTCGGCAAAATCCACCTTCCCCACGTCCCGCGACCGGTAAAGCCTCTCATGAATGAGGGCAATTGACCTTACGCGATTCTGACAGTCGGAGAGAGCGTCCCGGACCTTCTCGTCCTGCACCCGCGTGGCCTGGAGAGCCAGCAGGCTCGATATGATCTGGAGGTTATTCTTCACCCGGTGATGGATTTCACTCAATAGCACATCTTTCTCCTTGAGTGACGCGGTGAGATGCTCTTCCACGCGCATCCGGCCCTCAATCTCAACCTGGAGCCGCTCGTTAGTCTGTGAGAGTTCCCTGGTACGTTCCTTCACCCGTTCTTCGAGTGCCCCGTGGGCTTTTATCAGCTCCTCTTCCACGGCCTTCCGAGCCGACACCTCACGTTTTAGCTCCTGGTTGGCAAGCTCAAGGGCTTTTCGTCGCTGCTTCTCTTCCTGATATATCCGAGCCAGATCTTCAGCATATTTAAGGGTCTGCTGTATCATGAGGGCCGTTTCTCGCTCCTGCTGCGGAGGGGGGCTGCAAGTATCGGACATGACCGCCTCCTGTGTGGGAATGCCGGCGCTCCAACCGACCGCTCGCGACTGTTCCCGTGATCCCGTTCTTGCTGTAAATGCCTCCATAGCGCCCTCCCTACTTTCTGCCCGAATCCCCGCTGCCGGATAGGGGTTGTCCCCCCGTCACTTGCGCAGACTGGTCCAGTTCGGCATCAGTCGTCACAAAAGACAGCGCCTCCGCCGGCTGGGAACCACGCTTAGCCGTCCGGCTCAACATGTCCGCCACAAGTGCGAACTGACCGGCTGCTTCAGCAGAGATAGTGTGCTGCGCACTCTTACTCGCAGGGATAAGCCCGGTAGGATTAGCCGGTACAGCCAAGTCCACCGCTCCGGCCGCCGGCTGATCCGGTCGAAGATATCGATCGAGCACGCGTTCGGCGGCTGCCGGCCCATCCGTAGCCAGGGCTCGCACGTAATCCGTAATCAGGACCGAACAAATCGCTCCGGGCACAAGGATGAAGACGAACACCGTCGCTGCCGCGGCCGCATGACGCACAAGCCGATCCAGTTTCGCCTCGCGCTGTCGGGCTGACTTCACGGCGAGCCACCGCGCCCCAGCCCAGACCAGATACGCAAGGCCGCCGGCGGCCCCTCCGGCAAGATCCATAATGATGTCATAGAGCTGCACGCCCCGGCCCGCCACGAAACTCTGGTGGAACTCATCATAAAATCCAAGCATAGCAGAGAGATTCACGGTGAGCACAAACGCGGTGAATCCCCCGACTCCCATGCCGAAGAGGTATCTGGCGAGGAAGAACCCGAGCAGGAAATAGAGCCCCAGGTGGCCGACCATTTCCTTTGTTTCGTTGGGGATCCACGGAAAAAGCTTTATGATTTCAACATGCTGTGAAATTGCAAAGATAGCTGCGCTGCAGAGCACAATTGGTACCCACAGACCTGCGGTTTTCATTGCCTCGACTCCTTCATGGTTCTGGTTCCCTGCCGCCGATTCTACCGGCGCGATACGGGCTTTTGAGCCGACTGAAGGAGCTGTTCCGCAACGTCGGGATGGTCGCGCCGCAGTTGGTCCCAGAGATTCACCGCCTGGCGGAGAAGATTCTCCGCGCGGGCACGGCCGTCAATCGCTGTCCGGCGGTTGCTGGACGCTCCCATAGCTCCTTGCAGGAGGTTCTCCCCAGCGCGGAGAAAATCCGAGGCGGCCAATTTGGCCGATGGTGCCGCCACCGCTTGGCGGTTCAACGCGGGGACCACAGGCCGCTCAACCCGCTGAACTTGCGCAGCTCGAGCCGCTGTCGCCGTCTCCACTGCATTTGGTCCCACAAGGGTTATTTCCGCGGCCTGCACGTTCCGGCTCGCGACGCTGCCGCCCGCCGGACCATTGGCAACTTGAACGATCGTGCTCCGCTCAAAAGTCTGAGCGGTGAGCGCTTGATTTTCGAGTGCCGCCAGGAGCTTCTGAGCCTTCGGGTCAGCAACGGCCCCCTTGGCGGTGAGAGTTCGTGTCAACTCCGAGAACCCGCCGAGACTTGCCAGGGCAAGGGGAGAATTGCCTTTCCTATCCTTGGTATTGGGGTCCGCCCCATTGGCCAGGAGCATCTCCACAGCGTCGCTTCGCCCCTTGACGACTGCCCGCATAAGAGGAGTCCAGCCACGCTTCTTTTCCTTCGCGTTTACATCGGCCCCGCGGGCCAGGAGTATCTCCATGATTTCCGCGTTGCCCTCCATCGCCGCCCAATAAAGAGCGCTTCGACCGAGCTTATCTTTAGCGTTGACGTCAGCCCCGCGATCCAAAAGGAGCTTCACCGCTTCGGGCTCGTCGGCCAGTGTAGCCCACATCAAGGCGGTCCATCCTTCTTCATCCGCGTCATTGATTCTGGCGCCCTTATTGAGGAGTGCCTTGATGCCGGCCAACTCGCCGGCGTGGGCTGCCTGTCGAAGCTGTTGCTCAGGAGAGGGTTTATAAGGATCAACGACCTTTACGCCTGCCAATACGGGCGACCCGGAGGCGAGGGCAAGAACTGCCCAAGTAACTGCCAAAATCGTGGCGATCCTTTTCATTGTCCGCCTCCTCAAGAGATTTCATGCAATTCGCTCTTGCCCCTGGAGA
Organism: Desulfomonile sp.; assembly: GCA_020216785.1. Taxonomy (GTDB): domain Bacteria; phylum Desulfobacterota; class Desulfomonilia; order Desulfomonilales; family Desulfomonilaceae; genus JAIWNO01. Next base: position 4,767 of record JAIWNO010000200.1, on the reverse strand, counting down.
AACAAGTTTCATGCCAAGCCAAGACCCCCAAGTGGAGGCCGGCATATCGTCCTGATTTGATAATAATTCCCGGGTCAAGTACTGAAGGTGAGCCATGTTGTGTGCAGCTGGCCGCGATTCCCGGCCGCACAAAAAACAAACGCCCATATCATTCAGTGATGTTCTCTGGTTAGGATCCCCCTCCGGAACGGTGGTGGAAAGAAAAGGAAATTCTCGTTTGTTTTTTGTACAAACCAGCCCACAATGAAAACGTGCATGTTTGTTTTCTGTGCACCCCCCACCTCTCATAAGATGGTCAGTGACTTCTTCCCCCGCGCGAGTTTGGTTCACTTCAACGGGCTTGCCAATCCCTGATCGCGCTTCGGCGTAATCATTCAGTTGGAGAAGTCTTCCCTCTTGATCCTTAAACTGCTGATATAGTGATTGAGGGAATTCCGCGATATGCCCAGAAGCCTCGCTGCTGAGGAGGGACTGCCTCCGGCGCGGCGGAGGGCCTCGGTAACCATCGATCGTTTTAATTCCCGGGTGGCGTCATTGAGGGTCGAGCCTTCGGGAAAGGCCGTCACAAAAGTCCAATCGTTGCCGGCGGGCTTCATGCCAAGCACCTCGGGAGTGATACGGCCGCCGCCGGAAATGATTAAAGCCCTTTCGAGGACATTGCGAAGCTCCCGAACGTTACCCGGCCAGTCATAAGCTGCGAGCGCGTCCATTACGTCTTTGGAGAACTCGGGCGGGGAGACAAGCCGGATTTCCTTCTGCAGCTCAGCAGTGATTTGCTCCACAAGGAGTGGGATATCCTCTTTGCGCTCTCGCAGCGGCGGGACTTTGATCGAGATCACATTAAGCCGGTAGAACAAGTCTCGGCGAAAATTGCCTTTAACGGCCTCGTCCTCGAGGTCCCGATTTGTGGCTGCGATGAGGCGGGCGTTTACCGAGATGGTCTTTTCTCCTCCAACCCTCGTGAAGGTCTTCGTGTCGAGAAACGCCAGCAACTTTGCCTGGAGTCTCGGCGACAGCTCGCCTATTTCGTTGAGGAAGATTGTCCCCCCTTCTGCAAGTTCCAACAGGCCGCGTTTCCTCGCCTGCGCGCCGGTGAATGCGCCGGCTTCATGGCCGAAAAGCTCCGACTCCGCGATTTCCGGCGCGACTGACGCGCAGTTAATGGCAAAGAGCGGTCCGTTTGCACGATCGGAGGCAGCGTGGATATAATTCGCCAAGTAATCCTTCCCGCTGCCGCTTTCACCGAGCAACAGAACGATCGTGTCTTGGGCGGCGACAAGCCGCGCTCGGTCCATAACGGCGCGCATAGTCCGGGATGGGTAGTCGGCGGTCTGTACGACAGCCGAAGGCGCTATTCTCTTTCGGTCGGTGATATTGCGGGCAATACCGCACAGGCCGGTGACATTACCCGAAGCGTCAACCAGCGGCATTTTAGTTTCAAGGAAGGTAGTGAGGACGCCGTTCACCGGCCTTGTGTGCTCATCTTCGATGGTTTCGCCCTCGAGCACGCGACGGTCGATGACCGCAAGGCGCCGGGCAGTGTGTTTTCCGTACAGCTCTTCGTCGGTCCTGCCTACGATACTGGACCGCGGCCTGTGGAAGAGGTTTTCCATGGCAGGATTCACATGCGTGTATCGGAGGAAGCGGTCCTTAATAAAGATACAATCCGTCGCGGTTTCAAAGATGGTCCGGAATCGCTGCTCGCTCTCTCGTAAGGCCTCTTCCGCGCGTTTGCGCTCCTCGACTTCCTTGACAAGCCGCTCATTTGCAGCTTCGAGCGCGCGTCTTTTCTCTTTTTCCTCCTCGTAAACCTTCGCGATATCTTCAGCATATTTCAGCGACTGCCTTATCAGCAGCGCCTTTTCGTCAAGGTCTTTAAGCTCGTCGTCATCGATTGGTCCCATGGTTGGCCTCCGCAGCGGCAACCGCTAGCCGAGTACCTCATCGACCTTGCGCATCAATTCCAACGGGCTGAAAGGCTTGATAAAGTACCCGTCCGCGCCGGCGGCGAAACCTGCGTCCCTATCAATGTCCTGCCCTTTAGCCGTGAGGATGATGACAATGCAGTCCTTCGTCTCGGGGTCGCTCTTGATGATGCGGGTCGCCTCGAGCCCGTCGATTTCGCCCGGCATCATGATGTCCATCATGACAAGATCGGGCTTCTCCGCCTTGGCGATATCGACGGCCATAGCACCGTGCTCTGCCTTGAGCACGACGCGGTCGTTCGTTCGAAGCGTCTTTTCCACGAGGTCTCTGACCTCTTGGAGATCATCCACGACGAGTATTTTCTTCAACGGTTTCTCCTCCCTGGTGGGATGCAGCGTCGGCCATAGATAGGGTGAAGCTGACCGTGGTGCCTTTTCCGACGCTGCTTTCGACCCAAACTCTCCCGCCCTGCGCTTCGATGATGTACTTCACAATCGTCATTCCGACACCCATTCCCGGTATCGCTGTTTTGGAATGGTCTGCGCGGTAGAATTTATCGAAAACGCGCTGCACTTGTTGGGGGCTCATGCCGATCCCTTGATCTTCCACGGTAAAAAGGCATTCCTTGCCAAGCACTCGACAGGTCACTCTGATAGTGCCTCCGTTGGGTGAGTATTTCACCGCATTACTGAGAAGATTGTCAAACACGTCCCGCATACGATGTTCGTCGGTAACGAGCACGACTGGCCCCTCGGGAAGATCTGTCTTGAATTGGTGGACAGCCGATTGAGCGCGATAATTATCGACAAGAAGCCGGATTTGCTCGCCCATGTCGCAGCGGGTCAGGTGCATGTGGAGGTCTTTTCCGGATTCCATGCGAGCGATGTCCAGCATATCGCTGACAATATTTGCCATTACGATCGACTGGCGGTTGATGTGCGTCAGGCACTCCCTTCGCTCATCAGGGGTGAGATCAGTAGCGATAAGGAGCAGCTCCGAATATCCGCGGATCGAGGTCAGCGGCGTACGCAGCTCGTGGGCAACGGTCGTCACGAAGTCGGATTTGAGGTCATCCACACGTTTGCGTTGGCTGATGTCTCGCGAGATCCCCAGGATGCCTCTCGGCCTGCCGTTGCTGTCCCTGAGGAAAGTAGTAGTCATCTCTACCCATACGCTGGAGCCGTCTTTATGCCGATGCTCGACTTCAAGTGTCTTCGAGGCGCAACCCGGCTGTGCGGCTTGCTCCCCAGGAATAAGCTCATTACGAAAGGTTTGCATTATACGTTCCCGAAATTCCGGGGATATCGTAACAAGCGGATCCATTGCCAGCATTTCTTCAGCGGTGTACCCGAGCAATTTCGTCACGGATGGGCTGACATAGGTGAGTTTCATATTGAGATCAGCACTCCAGATGACGTCGCCGGCCGCCTCCACCAGCGTGCGGAACCTCCCCTCGCTCTCCTCAAGGGCCTTTTCGATATCACTGCAACGTTCGATTTCAGCGTGGAGCTGTCGCTTGGCCGCAATCAGCTCGGCGGTCTGGTCGGAGACACGGCGTTCCAGCTCCTCGTTGATGCGTCGCAATTCCGTTTCGTCACTGTTCATGCGATCTCCAAGGCTAAGAGAAACGAGTGCGACATACAACCGCGACACCAAGGCACACGGTGTCTTCCCACGCGGCTCTGTGCGGTCGTGCCAAAGTCTTGGCAACAATGCGACACACATTCCTCACGAAAGTTTCCTACATCAGCGGGGTCAAGGAATCAATCTTTATGGAGCAAAGCCGATGATTTGTCGGAAATCATCTCATGGGGGCTCGGGGCTAATCGATCTTGTTTGTCATCCCAAGTGCGATGAGGTAATCGCCGATGCCGCGAATATTCGGAATTCCCCAGTGGGCCACATCGGACTTATTCTTGGCCCCGCATAGGTGGGAAAGGTTACACATTGCTCAGCCCGGCTTAAGATTGAGCCGGGCTGAGTTTGGAGAAGCGCAGGCCGACACCCTCCTGATCCCGGCGAAGACCACAAACACTTTAAGATTACCCGCCGAATTCCGTCCGTATTACCGCACTTCGGGTGCGCGCGGGGCCCTATTCACAGCGTGGTCCCAACCGGATCGAGGATCGCGGCCTTGCGGGACCTGGACCGGTTTGGGCATTGCGACCGCGCCGGACTCATCCGACCGGGGACCGGCCACCGTCTGCTCTTGCGCCGGTTTTGCACGTTCCGTCGCAGAGGGTTTCTTTTTCTGTTGCGGCGCCACACGGCGAACCGGCTGCTGGACCGGCGGCGGCGCCTCGCCTGCGGGCGGATAGTACTGGACTGTAGTTCCCTCAGGGGTGATGGTAGTAATGCTCACCGCGCCCGGAGGGAGCTGATCGATGTCCATGGCGCCGGGCGGCCCCTGTTGTGGGGAATATTGGCCGGGTCGCAGAGGAGGCTGTACCGGAGCCCCAGGCGGTGGACTTTGCGCCTGCAGCGGCTGCTGCGGAGCATATCTGACCGGCGGGGGGGCCTGGTATGGCTGCGCCGACGGCTGCTGCATCATGGGCTGCTGCGCCTGCCAGCCGGCCTCAGCGCCAGGCTGGTTGCTGTAGTACTGCACCTGCGGAGCGCCCTGCTGAGGATAGGCGCCCGGCATCTGAGGCTGGCCGTACTGAACCGGTGCCTGCTGCATCTGGGCTTGCGGGTACTGCCCGGCCTGCTCCGGATTCATCTGCCCCTGATAGAATTGAGGGCTGTTGAATTGTTGCGTTGTCTGCTGCTCGAACTGCCCCCCGCCCCAGAGGCCGAAGCCGCTTGGGCCAAGGACCGAGTCAAGAAAACCCTGACCATAGG
>JAIWNO010000199.1 GCA_020216785.1 Desulfomonile sp. | reverse complement strand
CCATGCCATGAAACGCGATGATCACTATGAGCGCTGCCAGCAAGGCTCTTATCATGTCAGGTACTCCTTTCCCGCGTTCGTGCGGAACGAGGAATGGGTTGAGCCGGGTGCGGTAATTCCAATCGTATCCTATCGATATATTACAGTATTGACAAAAGCGTGTCAAGGAATCGCTTGAATGTTCACCGTCAACCTAGCGGCTCGCCTGAACAATGATGGCGGCGCTCCCGTGTGTTTACAATTTGACCAACTCGTATTGCCTCGTCCCGAGACCGATCTGTTCCGCGTACTCCAACTGATGCGACCAGTCGATGCCGGGAAAGAGGGCCTGAAATTTATCTTCTCCGGGAGCTAATGCGCTCTCCAGGCGCGACAATGGATTGCCGGGCGCGGCATTGACCAGATCAACCGCTGCTTGGTCGATGGCAACCGGATCTGTGGACGCGAGAATCCCCACGTCAGGGACGATTGAGCGATCCGAAAACGGTGTGCAGTCACACAACGGCGATACGTCGGTGATGAACGTCAAGAAGACGACCCGGTCGGTCTTGCTGCGAATGACCGCGGCAGCGTACTCGACCATCTTTTCCATGAACACGGGGATGGATTGGTTCCATTGAATCTGGATGGCTCCATGAGGGCATGACAGAATGCACTCGGCGCAGCCCACACATCGCTCCGGATCGATGACCGATGTCTGTTGTTTTCCTTCGCCCGTGAGAGAAATCGCCCCCCCTCTGCACCAGGTGATGCAGTCACCGCATCCGATGCATTTCTTCTCGTTGACCTTGGGCGATATGTTGGAATGCTGCTCGAGCTTGCCTTGGCGTGCCGCGCATCCCATTCCCACGTTCTTAAGTGTCCCCCCGAACCCCGACAGCTCGTGGGCTTTGAAGTGGGTAAGTACAACCAAGCCGTCGGCATAGTGAATGTCGGACGCGATATGCGCGGTTTTCACGTGCTGTCCGTCCACGCTCACTGCGGTGCTGTTGTTGCCGCGTAGTCCGTCCGCGATAATGATCGGCGCTGCGGTGACTTCGCGGCCGAAACCGTTTTCGGTCGCTGTGAGGATATGGGAGCACGCCTCCGTGCGCGATCCCACGTAGAGCGTGTTGGTATCCGTGAGAAAGGGTCTGGCACCGATTTCTTTCAGGCGGTCCACCACCTTGCGCACGTACTGCGGCCGGATGTGGGCGGTGCACCCTTGCTCGCCGAAATGGATCTTCACCGCCACCAGATCTCTCTTCCCGAAAATCCGGGCCGGATCGGTCTGGTCGAAAAGCTTTGCCACTTTGGCGGGTACGCTCTTCTTCCAAGTGGCGGACATGTCGGTCATGAATACGGTGGAAGACAATTCCATTTCTCCTTGGAATCGGTTTGTAGGAACTTATGCTCACGATGGTAGGACGGATATGTAGGGACGCATCCTCGTTGCGCCCCACAGGGCAGACACATGGGTCAGCCACTACACCGGCAGGATAAACGCTATTGCCGCAAACACAAGTTCATATCAGTTTATATGGTTGCTGAATGAGTTCCCTTTTGGGAAATCACCGTGCCGCCGGCAGAATAAGAAAAAAAATTATCCCCATCATAAATTGTACCTCACCCGAGAGATCACCCGCCCAGTTGATAGCCGATAATAGGCGACAGGTCGTAACCCGATTCGATCGTGATGTGCCAAGAAGCTTCCCAAGGAGACTTGACGGCCCTCCAGCGGCAGGAGCGCGGGGGTTTGGGACCGGAGGGCGACAGAGGCTCAAGCCAGGCGATGCCCTGCTTCCATTCGGTGCTGTCGGCTTCCACGCCCTGGCCTGTCGTCTCCATCCCGAAAATGAACAGGCCGCTGTCGCGGTCTTGCGATGACATGGCCTCTCCAGGGGACTGAAAGCGGTTGCTCGCGTTTTCGGAGCGGCGCCCGTGCGACCGAAACGACTCTGCCTTCGCCGGCCGGGGCAACTATACCAATACCCAGGGTCAATAAGCCACAAAGAATAACGGAATAGTGTTGATTCGTTCAAATGCATCCGAGAAGCCTCCTGTGGCCGAGGGAACCAGAGCGCTTCTCAAAGCGCCACTACGGGGCGCACCAGCAGACCGAGATTCTGAAAGACTCTCTAAAGAGACGGTCTCAAAGCTTTCAAGAAATTAAAATTATGGCATAAATATCCCCCTCCCCCTGGCTCTCTCCCTCAGGGGGTAGTGAGCAGAAACCGGCCCTGAACACCTCCCTCTCCCATTGGGAGAGGGCCGGGGTGAGGGTGACGAAGATGCATTCCAGGCTCGGTCGCGCTACGATTTTCCACTCCTCCCAAGATTTGAGGCAGTCTCTAAAGCGTACGGCTGATCACTGTCAGCCCTTGGAGCGGGAACGCACCAGAAGTCTTGACCCATTCTTGAAAAAGAGTGTACACCCCCTCATCAGGAGTCCATGATGGAACCGTTGGAAAAAGGGGATAATCATCTCGTTGAGGGGCCTGTCGGCAGGCCGCCGGACATCTTCGGCGACGACCGGGTATTGCTTGCCTGGCAGCGCAGCCACATGGCCAACGAGCGCACCTTTCTCGCTTGGGCCCGTACTAGCGTTTCGCTGCTCGCTTTCGGGTTCGTTATCGAGAAGTTTGAAGTGTTCCTCCATCATCTTCTCCGACTCGAGGGCCGCGTCGCATCCACTGAGCCTTCGACATCCATGCTGTTTCTCAGTTTGTTTTCGTTCCTCCTTGCGGCGATCGCCATATTAATGTCAGGCATTCGGTTCCTCCGGGTTCGCCGTCACATCAATCGCGGGGAAGCGTCGTTCTCCGTGGTGCCCGATATCCTCGTCGTTGTATTGGTGGTCGTGATCATCATTATTACGATCGTACTCTCTCTTCCGAGGGTCCTTGAAATGACTCATTAAGCGATGGTCGCCTCACGAACCATACCAATACCGACGCTACGACTGAAAATATACCTAAGTACCCGAACACTAATGAGAACTTACCTCCGGTCGCGTCGAGAAGGTACCCGCTCAAACCCGGCCCAAGTATCCCCGCGAGTGAACCGTACGCGGTAAAGACAAGCCCGAAAATCGCGCCGAAGTGGGCCAGCCCGAAGCAGTCTGAAGTGAGTGCTGCAGATACCGCAAACAACGTGCCGAACCCGCATCCGATCACCGCGGCAAGCCCCGCTGTCGACCAGATTCCACCTGCATACGGCAGGAGCAAATACGCGCATCCCGCTGCCAGGAAGGAGGCGCTCATGGTCAAGCGACGCCCGACCAGATCGGAGAGCCACCCCATCACCAGGCGGCTCAGTCCGTTGGTCACGTTGAACGCGGTAAGCACAATTACCGCAGACGCGAGATCAAACCCGAGCGCCAAGCCGTACTGCGTGGACAAGGTCACCATGGCGATGCTTGCAGCGCCCTGGAGCGCCCACGTGGTCCACAAAAACCAAAAACTGGCCGTACGGACGCTCTGTCTCACCGTGAGGGAGCGAGGCATACCTGCGGGAGCAGCAACGGGGCCCTGGGGCAAACCCGCAGCGGGAGCAGCCGGCGGCATCTCTACAAACCGCGCTGCCACCAACCCGCCGGCAAGCCCTGCAATGCCCAAGATCACGCTCATGAGGACGTAACCGATCGTTTGGAGCATGTACGCGAAGAAGGGAGACATCACCGCGGCCGAAAATCCGAACACAAAGTTTACGATCCCCGAAACAAGCCCTCGGCGAGCGGGAAACCAGCGTTGTACACTCGTCAACGCCGGCATTAACACGAAACAGGACGCAACCCCCATTACGAAAGCCCACATGTAAAGCATGACCAAATTCGAGGCCGCGGCGATGAAGAACGTATCAAGCGCGCACAGGACAACACCGATTGTGAGCATTCGTCGTGCCCCGAACCGTTCCTGCCACCGTCCCACGAAAAACATGAATATCCCCGCCGCGGCCAATACGAAGAAGAGCGATTGCCCGATCGCTCCCCGCCCCGCGTGGAACAGATCCTGCCAATAGGACCCCATCACTCCGGGAAAGCCGAATATGAACGCTCCAACGAGAAAAACGCCTGCCGATCCACCGATCAAAGCGCTAAAGCCGCCCGCGTTATTGCCCATGTGCTGTCATCCCTTCCGAAAAAGAGAGAAGAGCCGTGAATCCTTTTGGTAGGGTTTATGGGCGGGCAGAGGCGCCCGCCCCTCCGACCTTATTCCAAAACGCGTGCCCCCGGACCTGGCCTCCAGCTATTTATAGCAGTTGCTGAGTGTTTTTTTGACTCTATTTCGACAAAGTCGCGGGGGGGGACGCACCTACCTGCTGATCCGGTTCATTCAGATGCTCATTGCAGGCCGGCACAGAGGCCGGTCGCCGGTGAATTCGAGAAAGCGCAGGACCCGCTCCCCGGCATTGTGTGGTAGATTGAAAGCCTATGCGTATTACATTTATGGAGCGCGCGGCAGAAAGTAATTGTATGGCAGAAGCTTCATGATAGAGGATAAAGCAAAAGGAAAGCGATGGATCGCGGTGCCGGCGATCCTGTCTGTTCTCGCCGCGGGTGGCGTGGTGCTGGGGCTTATGGGAGTCGGGGGGATTTCCCTTACTGCCCACAAGATTTACAACCAGATCGCGATGCCTCTGCTGCGGCTGTTGGGCTACTTGGCCGCGGGCCTGCTGGCCGGCCAAGTGGTGGAGAGCCTCGGGTGGACCGCAAAGCTTTCCCGGTGGTTGAGGCCCGTGATTCGGTGGGCTCGCATGGGCGATGCCAGCGGCGCGGCGTTCACCACGAGTTTCATCTCGGGAATTCTCGCAAATTCCCTGCTCATGGCGGCACATCAAGACGGGAAGATCAGCCGCAGAGAGCTTGTCCTTGCATACCTGCTCGACAACGGACTGCCGATGTTTCTGGTACATCTTCCGACCACATTCTTCATCGTAATTTCCGTTGCCGGCAGCGCAGGGTTTGTGTATCTCGTGATCACCTTTCTGGCCGCGTGTGTACGAACCGGTGCCGCTCTGGTCTCAGCTCGTCTCATGCTTCCGGCGGACAGCCGTCCACCGGCTGCCTCCGGCGAAGATCGAATGGCGGCGCGGGAGGGCATTGCGGCCGCGATTCGCAAGAAGTTCGTCGATCGATTCAAGCGTGTAGTCGCATATACGCTGCCGATATACGTGCTCGTGTTCCTTCTGAACGACTGGGGGCTGTTCCAGTGGCTTAGGGCGGTGACTGCGCGTGCCATATCAACGGGGTTCTTTCCCATTGAGGCTGCTGGGATGGTGGTGTTTGCGTTTGCGGCTGAATTCAGCTCGGGCATGGCCGCGGCAGGGGCCCTGCTCGACGCCGGGACCCTCACCGCAAAACAAGGAGGATTGGCTTTAGTGGCCGGAACGATCGTGTCTACGCCCATAAGGGCAATCCGGCACCAGTTGCCGACCCATGCAGGCATCTTCAACTTTGGGCTTGCAAGTGAGCTACTTGCAATAAGCCAGGGCCTGCGGGTACTCAGCCTAGTCCTTGTGGCGCTGCCCTATGCGGTGTGGTTTTAGACAGACTCAGAAATGCCGTTATGTGGTCGCCAGCGTCGCCGTAGGGGCGGGTCTGAGCCCCGCTGCGGCGACAAGTCGAACCATGAGGCTCAAGAGCAGCTCCGCAAGCCTGCCCCCGGTTCCAAACCTGCCTTCATCATTCTCCGCTTCTCTGGGGCAGCCTGGAATGCTATAGTTTCTGATTTTTACGATCCACCTCCGATCGAAGCGGCGTGATGAGAGGTCCTCGTGTCTGACGGCGAAAAGCCCAAATCTGTTTTCTCAGCGAGAGGCATCATCAGACGATTTGCGCACCTGCTCTCCGCGCAGGTCGCGGAAGGCCTCGGAAGCGCACTCTTTTTCCTCTACCTCGCATGGGTTGACGACGTTCTGTACGGCGAGGTCATGTACGCGGTTGCAGCCGGGGTCATCGTGATGAAGGTCGTCCAGTTCGGGCTCTACTACCCGCTCGTCTTGGAACTGGGCAGCGCGCCGAAAGACAGGGCGCCGGAGACCATGAACCGGGTGAACCTCATCAAGCTGGGATTGCTCATTCCCGGGATGATGTTCGTCGTCGGGCTGGCCTTGTTCAAGGGCTTTTCCGCAAAGATGGCATGGGTGCTCATTTTCGTGTCGCTCGGATTTGGTTTGGAGGCGTTGGCGGAGACGTTTTTCGCCGACCTGCGGGTAAGAGGGCTGCAAGTCCGCGAGGCGCGTATAAAGATCGCCGCGTCGCTCGTTTCGTACGGATTTGGTTTTGTGTGCGCGTACTTTGGACTCAGCCCCCTGGTGACATCGTTGTTCAAGATTGTCTCTGGAATATTGAGGCTCGGAGGCGGCATAGCGAGCTATTTCCAAGTGCACGGGGTGCGTTGGCTCCTGAAACGCACGTCACGGGGCATATGGCCCGTCTTTCGTGCTACAGCCGTCTTTGCGCTTATCGAGATCCTGGGAATTGTATACAACCGGGTAAATATCTTTTTCCTCGAAGACGTGACAGGAGTGGACGGCGTCGCAGACTATAGCGCTACGTATAACATTGTGGACCCGTTGTCGGTCCTGGCGTCGGAGCAATTGCTCGGATGGGTGATCTTTCCCTTGCTTGCGTCCCTGTGGTGGAGCGATCGCGAAAAAGTGGGACCGCTGGTGCGGCGTACCGCGCAATGGCTTATGGCTCTTGCCTTTCCCGCGATGTTCTTTCTCTATGTGTGGAGCGACATTATTATCGGCACCCTGTATCCGGGGAAGTTTGAAGCCGCGGCATGGATGCAGCGATACCTGGTGTGGACGATCCTGCTATCTTTCGAGAGCAATCTTTTCTGCAACGTCATGATGGTGGCCGGAGCGGCAAAGGTGCTCCTTGCCTTTTCACTCGCCTCGACAGTGCTGTGCTTCGTACTAAACGTGACCCTCGTGTACCCGTACGGCCTCGCGGGCGCGTGCATGGTTCTGATTTTCACCAAGCTCTTGATGACGGTACTCACATTTACCTACTGTCAGGTACGTTTTCGCTTCTTCCGCTTGAGAGATTTCGCATTTCCTGTGATTCTCGCGTCCTTTTCGCTCGGGCTCTTCGCGCTGTTGGCACAATACATTCTTCACCAACGTGCCGTCCTCGTGGCCTTTGCGTTTTATTTTCTTATGCTATGGCGACCGGGGATGAGGATAATCGGCCGGCTGCCACGATGAGGGTCCAGTGTGATGCGAACTCCTATGCCCCGGTTTTTGGGCACAACGAATCATGAAAGTCGTGGGCTTCGATGAACACTCCGTGGCTTCGCCTTGGGGATGGGTATTAAGAGCGCCACGCTGCGCCATCCTGCGGAGGGGAGACTTCATCTCCCCTCCGCACCTCCCCATACGCACACCTGATAGCAGGTACTTATGGCGACGACTTTCATGCGAATGCGCTTTCAAACCGGTCTATCGGTCCACCCTTCACACAGCCGGGGCCGGCTGTCTCCTTTGCTCCGTGCCGCAAGCGGAAACATCCGCTCCGAAGAGCAGTCGACCCCGGCAGGAAGCACCGTAATTGCTTGACGCGCATTGATATGAAACGACCTGCAAAACGCCTTGACAGTGCGCTGCACGTGTGTGAAGAAAACGCGACGTGCATCAAACCCGCATCGCATGAATACACGGCAACCGGGACATATGGCGTTAACCCTACACCTCTCAGGACGGACAGCACATGGACGAAATCGAAAGGATCGTCCCGCGCCGGGAATCGGGCGCGGCCTTTGCTCGACGATACATTGAGCACCTGAGCGCAATCTTGGACAGCTTGGACGTTGAAGCCATCGGAAGGGTCATAGACCTCTTTTGCGAAGCACGACGGAGAGGAGCGACCATTTTCTTTCTCGGCAACGGGGGCAGCGCGGCAACAGCGTCGCATTTTGCCAACGATTTCGGGGTCTGCGCCTCTCCGGAAGGACACACGCCATTCAGATCGATGAGTCTTACCGGCAACATGGCCTTTGTCACGTGCCTGGCAAACGATTTCGGTTACGAGCATGTGTTCACTCGGCAGTTGCGGAACCTCATGAGACCGGGTGACGTGGTGGTGGGCATCTCTGCGAGCGGCAATTCACCGAATGCTGTGGAAGCGCTTCGTTACGCGCGGGAAAACGGGGGTGTATCCGTGGCGCTCGTGGGGTTCGACGGCGGAGCAATGAAAAGCATAGCAGACCACACAATTCACGTGGAAACCGGCAACGGTGACTACGGCCCCGTGGAAGACGCTCACATGGTGCTGGATCACCTTATCTCGCTGTATCTTGCTTCAGTGAAGGATTGACGGGCAGCAGTCATGCAGCAGGCTGTAAGCATACCCCGGCGGATTACCAACGTCCAGGACATGTCGCAGGTCCAGCAGTTGTTGTGGGCGAGACCCGTGTTCTGGAATCTTTTTACCAAAACGGTAAGAGTTCGGTATCGCCGGACTATGTTGGGGTTCTTCTGGTCCTTGATCAATCCTACGCTCAATTTAATTATTTACAGCTTTGTTTTCACGCTGGTTTTCCAAGTCCGGATGGAGAATTACGTGGTGCATCTCATGGCAGGATTGCTGCCGTTCCACTTCTTCCGCAACACCGTGTCGATGGCTGCGGATACGCTCGTGTCGGGAGCGCGCTTTTTTAAGAAGCAATTTCTCCCGAAAATGATCTTTCCAATCGTGGGATTATGCGGCAATCTGGTGGATTTCCTGTTGGCGTACGCGGTGCTGCTGACCGTGGGCAACACCTTTCTGGGCTTCAAGTTAGCGCCCGCCCAGTTGTTCCTTCCCATCAGCCTGCTTCTTATAGTGGCTTTCACACTGGGATGTGCGTTGATCATGTCGATTGCCGGGACGTACTTCGCAGACCTGCAGCACATTTTCAACGTGGTGATACAAACCGTCTTGTACGGTACGCCGGTGCTGTACTCCATGGACATGGTTCCCGAAAAGCTTCAGCCCTACTTGAAACTCAATCCCATGTACTATTTTATTACCAACTTCACGCTACCCCTGTATTACCATCAGGTGCCCGACCTCACCCAAATACTCGTCTCCACGGTTCTTGCGGTCGGGGCGCTGGTTGCAGGGATTGCGCTCTTTCTCAAATATGAGTCTGAAGTGATCTTCCGGGTGTAACAGGGATGACTTCTATGAATTCCGATGGTGCCCTTGATGGGCCTATTCTTGAAATCAAAGATCTCAGCATGCGCTTTCGTATCGAGCACCCGACTACGCTCAAAGAACAGGTGATGAACGTCCTCAAGCGGAGGCGTTACGCGAACCCCAACGATAATAACACGAGTTTCTGGGCATTACGTGATGTTTGCTTTTCGCTGGAGGAAGGCGACCGGCTCGGAGTCATCGGCGTAAATGGATCAGGCAAGAGCACGCTGCTCAATCTCATCTGCGGGATTTACAAGCCCTCAGCCGGTACCATCATCCGGCGCGGGGCGATATTCCCCGTGCTGCAAATGGGGCTCGGCTTCGACAGTGAGGCCACGGCGGAAGAAAACGTATACCTCACCGCATCCTTCTACGGATTCCATAAGCACGAAGTGACTTCGCTTGTGGATGAGATTTTCGAGTTCTCAGAGCTGACCGCATTCCGTGACCAGCCGCTCAAGATCTTTTCTACCGGTATGCAGGCGCGGCTCGGGTTTACGATCTGCACGAGCATGACGCCGGACATCCTCGTTCTGGACGAGGTCTTTGCGCCCGGAGACGCCCACTGGGTTCAGAAGGCACTCAAAAGGCTGCATGAAATGATGGATTCTGCGAGACTGCTTATCATGGCGACCCACAATATGGGTCACGTCAAAAACTACTGCAATAAGTGCCTGTGGCTCCATGCCGGCCAAATTAAGGCCTTCGGGGGCGTCGAGGTCGCAGATCAATATTTGAAGAGATATAGCAGTTGCCAAAAGTTCTGACCGAATCGCAGGTCTTTTGGTGGGTGTCGGGAGGTCCCGTGAACGAAGATTCGACGGCCTTGCGTCG
>JAIWNO010000315.1 GCA_020216785.1 Desulfomonile sp. | reverse complement strand
ACCCTCAACAGGCAAACGCGAGAAAAATCTCCACTCAAAACCAAATGCAGCACCCCGAACTCCTGGGTGCCACTCGTAAGTGAATGGTTACAGGTTGTCGCTGTTTTATCTTTACAATATGGGGTTGACTATGTTACCCGTGACTTATGTGGAAGGCTGCCGAACCATTGGTCATGACGGATGAGGAGAGAGGCAGATTGGAAAGTTGGCTGCGAGCCAAAACGTCGTCGCGGCGGTTGGCCTTTCGAGCCCGGATCTGCCTTCTGGCCGCTCGAGGACTTTCCAACAATGCCATCGCAAAGCGGTTGGGGACATCACGCCCGACAGTGCTCCTGTGGAGAAAGCGATTTGAAGAGCTTGGCCCCGACGGGTTGACCAAGGACGCCCCGCACGGTCCTTCTCCCCGCAGGATTGGCCGGGACAAGATCAGGGCCATTGTGGAAGCAACGCTCCATGAACCGCCTCCGGACGCGTCCGGATGGACGACGAGGGCAATGGCGAAGGCACAAGGTGTAAGCCGGAGTACGGTGGCCCGGATTTGGAAGGCGTACGGTTTGCAGCCCCAGAGGAACCGGAAGCTCAAGCGCTCGACCGGTAGACGCATCATGAAGCAGTTCAACGAAGACGGGTCGCTCCGGCCTGATTCCCCTGATAAGGTGCTGGTGTTGTGCACGGCTGACCTGATCGGAGCTGTGGAAGAGTACATCAAGGCAGACGGAGGGCCTGCAAAACTTTTTGATTTGACCTCGAACATCGACCGGCTTCGCGATTCGATTGACCGGTGTAAAGCTGCTGTGGAGACAATGCACCGCGTCGTCGGAATGCTTGCGTTCACAGGACGCAGGGATCATACTAGCAGTGAGCGGCAAGCTCACAATGATGGTGAGGCGCATAAGGGAGGCACTTTACGCAGCCGGCGAGGCAAGGAGGTTGCCATGACATGGATGGAAAAGCTTCGCACGCACTTTGCCGCAGCAGCATTCGCGGAGGAAGGCGAGTACGAAACTGCACGGCGGATGGCAGGTCTGCCGGCGTCTGCGGCCGAGCAATCCGCGAGTGTGGTGGGGGGCGTTGCTACCGCGTTTGCCGCGGCGGCCTTCGCTGAAGAGAATTGTCCTGAGATTGCCCTGGAGATACTCTCCGGCAGCCCTCGGAAGAATTCCTTCCTCGAGGTCATTGGACTTAAGGGCGTGCGCATCTTCTACGGCAAGGTCCCTCTGCGGGAATCATTCGCCGAGGCGGTCGGGTTGGCGGGTGTCCCGTTCAAAGTGATGACGGTACGGCTCTGACGCGGACATACGCGTCACCAAGTGCTGGAGGAACAGAATGCAGGAATTTAAGGTGCTTATGGTGGACGACGAGGAAGACTTCGTCAGAACCGTCGCGGAACGCCTCAAGATGCGGGACCTTGCCCCGAATGTAGCCTTGGACGGGGAACAAGCGCTCCGGCACGTCGAGGACGATGTCCCGGACGTGATGGTATTAGACCTGAAAATGCCCGGCATTGACGGCATGGAAGTCCTGCGTCGGGTTCGCCGGGCGTATCCTCAAGTACAGGTTATTATTCTTACCGGCCACGGTTCGGAAAAGGACGAGGTGGAAGCTCGTCGCCTCGGCGCCTTTGCATACCTGCAAAAGCCCGTGGACATGGAGAAGCTGATCAAGACCCTCAAAGACGCGTACAAGAGGAAACTCGAGGATGCGATGGTCGCTGCGTCCTTTGCCGAAGAGGGTGACTTCCGGACAGCCCGGGAAATCATGGAAGACAAGAAAGACAAATAACGTGTGGGGAGTAGGCCCATGAACGTGAAAGTGCTCCTTGTGGATGACGAAAAGGACTTCACCGATACGCTGGGCGAACGACTGCAGGCGAGAGGATTCGAGGTGCGCACGGCATCGAGCGGGGATGAAGGGCTGGCACTTCTCAAAGAGAAGGCCCCCGATGTGGTGATATTGGACGTGCTCATGCCGGGAAAAGATGGGGTGGAGGTACTACGTGAAATCAAGGGCCTCAATCCGATCGTCGAAGTGATCATGCTTACCGGCCACGGTACCATAGAAACCGCGATTGAGGGACTGAAGCTCGGAGCGTACGATTACCTGCTCAAGCCCACCGACACCGGCGAACTCGTGGCGAAGATCCTTCGGGCGTATGCCCGGAAGTCCGAACAGGAAGATCGAATCCGCCGGGCGGAGATCGCGAATATCGTGGCAAAGCGCGGGTGGTAGGCGCGTGAGCTAGTCATACGGCCCGGTTGTGGTAGGTGGATGGGTTAGCCGCCAAAAAAGCGGTTCCGAGACTATTTCATCTCTTGTGATCAGTTGCGGGATGTCGGGGAAGGTCCCGCGAAGAATAAGCCGCGCGGCCGCTGCCGCACGGGAGAAGGTGTTTTTTTGCGTTGAAGGTCCGTCCTTGTGGGCCTTCCTCCTCGACTGCAATCGAAGCGGGATACAATGTCGGACTAAGGAAAACTGGAGCGTGAAATGACGAGATCTGCCAAACCGGCCCTGATTGTAGGCGCCTGCTTGTTGGCTTTCCTGTTGATGGACCATCCCGTGCTCGCAGAGGCTGCGGGCACAGCGGGGCAGACCTCCTCCCAATACCCGTGGTGGCTGTGGCCTGTGCTCCTGTTGGTCGTGACTTTCGTCATGGGTGTGGCTGCAGTACTCGGCGGGGTCGGTGGTGGAGTGCTCTTCGTACCAATCATCAGCGGTTTCTTTCCTTTTCATCTGGACTTTGTTCGCGGGGCAGGGTTGCTGGTGGCATTGGCCGGCGCGTTGGCTGCAGGGCCGGGTTTACTGAAAATGAATCTGGCAAGCCTGAGGCTGGCGATGCCCGTGGCACTCATTGCCTCGACCTTTTCAATTGTCGGCGCCATGATCGGCTTGGCGCTCCCCACCAAGTACGTGCAAATTGCCCTCGGCGTCACGATTCTCGGGATCTGTGCGCTGATGCTCACAGCCAAGAAGTCTGAGCTTCCCGATGTGCCTCGCGCGGACAGACTTTCCTCGGTGCTGGGCATCTATGGCGTTTACCAGGAGGCCACGACCGGCCAGATTATCGATTGGAAGATTCACCGCACATGGCAGGGATTGCTGCTCTTCGTGGCAATCGGGATCATGGCGGGGATGTTCGGTCTCGGGGCAGGGTGGGCGAACGTGCCGGTGCTCAACCTGCTTATGGGCGCCCCGCTGAAGATCAGCGTTGCAACCAGCAAGTTTCTCCTATCTATCACGGATACGTCGGCAGCGTGGATCTACATGAACAACGGCTGCGTGATCCCGCTGATCGTCGTCCCGTCGCTCGTCGGCATCATGCTGGGGTCTTTTGTGGGGGTGCGTTTGCTCAAGGTGGCCAAGCCGACCCTGGTTCGCTGGGTTGTCATCGGCATGTTGGCGTTCGCCGGTTTGAAGGCCCTGCAAAAGGGCATATTCGGATAACCCCTGAATTCGCTATCGATTCTGAATTCTTATCTCAAAGAGGTTCTGTGATGGATGAGCTTGAGAAATCGTTGCAGGCAAGACCCGAGCAGATTCTGTATGCCAACATCCTCGAGAAGGGGATGTTATTTGGACTCATTCTTGTCCTCGTCACCTACGTCATCTACCTGACGGGCCTGCTTAAACCGTACATTCCTCTGCAAGAGGTCCCCGGATGCTGGCACATGAGCGTCGACAAATACCTGGACCACTGTCAAATGCACGCGGGCTGGGCTTGGCTGGGAATGGTGGGATACGGTGATTTTATCAACTTTATCGGCATCGCTCTCCTTGCCGGGGTCACCGTCATATGTTTCTTAGCCATCGTGCCGGTGCTGTGGAGGCAAAACGACAAGCTTTACGCCTTGTTTGCCTTGCTCGAAGCGGTCATACTTGGAGTTGCGGCCAGCGGTATTCTGGGAGCAGGGGGGCACTGAGAGGTTTCCCCTGCCTGACAGGCGCGACGCAGGCTTCGAGAAATGCCGCCATCTCGGATAAGGAGGCCGTTATGCCGATAACACGAAAATTGAGGGACCTGCTGGTCCCGTTGAGCGAATACGCGGTCACGAGTGAACATTCCTCCCTCCGGGAAGCCGTGCCGGTTCTCCGGAAGCTCTATTGCCAGGTTGAAGAAGGCAAGTGTACTGCAGCCGGTCACAGAAACGTGCTTGTGCTGAATAGCGCGGGAAAGCTCGTAGGAATTCTCACATTTCGCAGCATCCTGGGGGTCCTTATCCCCGAGGTGGCTGGACGACTTACCGTGAAACTCGAGGCCCTCGGCGTCTCCATAGCGTTTGCGCAGGCCGATTCGACCGACCTGGACGAAGCCCGGGCAGGGTTTCGGGCTCGGGTAATAAAGAACGCGCAGGCCAAGGTAAGTGATGTAATGCTCGAGGTTCGCGGCACAATCGACGTTAATGCGGACTTGCTGGACGCCCTTAAGCTTATGTATCGGAACAAAATCACCGTGCTGCCGGTGTACGAGGGGGAAGAGCTTATCGGCGTCCTGCGTGAATCGGACCTGTTCCTCGCGGTCGCTGAGGTCCTCATGGAGAAGTGAGGCGGGACGCGAGGCCCTTCTTCGGATAAAAAAACATAATACGCTCGCACGGGAAAACGAGTAATTGTTTCGGGCGACTTGCTTCTGATATAATAATTAGTTGATATGATATATTGATATGATAAATGCATAGAACATAGTCGAATCCGGATCGCGTTCCGCAGCGAGAGAGTGAGTCCGCCATGCCTCAAGACACCGGGGTGTCCCTCAGAGACACGTTGAATGCTCTGTTCCGCCGGATCTACATTCTGGTGATTCTCGTAATCCTCCTGCCCATTGGAACGCTCGTGGGGACGTACTGGGTTTCGCCGGTGTACGAGAGCGGGGGAAAGGTGCTTATCAGGGGCAAGGAGCAAAGCCCCAACGTGGTTAAGGTCCCCCAGGCCGGTTTCTCGCCGATGGTAAACCTGGACGTCGACGAGTCCGACCTCAACAGTGAAATGGAGCTGCTCCTGAGCCTTGACCTCTGGACTCAAACAGTCAATAAGCTCGGGTTGCCGTATTTCGAGCAGACGGAACGGTGGTCGCCGCTTTCACCTCTGGTCGATTTGAAGGACATGATCAAGGAGACGCTGGGGCTCACCGACCCCTCCCAGACGAAAGCGGTCAAGGAGGCGGAAAAGGTCCAGCAAACCGCCATCGCAATGCGCAAGCGGTGCAAAGTGGATCCTTTGCCCAAATCCAGAGTGCTCGATATTACCTTTCGCTACGATGATCCCGTTAAAACCAGACACATCCTGACCACACTTCTCGACATCTACATCCCGTATCGTACGAAGATCTATTCAGTGCGGGGCGCTATCGGCTTTTTCGGCAAAGAAGTGGACACGCATCGGGCCGCCTATGACAAGGCCCTGGCGGACCTGATGGCGTTCAAGAAGAAATGGGAGATCTTCATCCCCGAGAAACAGATCGAAGAAGAGATCGGCCTTGTTCGGCAGATCGACGACACGCTCATCAAACTGGACGCGGACATCAAACAGGTCGAGAACATGCTCAAGGAATTGGACCGCAACACGATCCCCACCGGACAACTCGCCTCGTTCCAAAACCCGGTGATTAGTGTCATGGCGGCCCAGCTTCTCCGCGCGAGCGAGCGCAACCTCCAGGTGTGTCAGAACTTCGGCGAAGGCACCCGCGATTACGAGGAGTCCAAGGCCTTGGTCAATGACCTTACAACGAAATTCCGCGATGCCCTCCGCGGCGAGCTGGCCAATATGATCTCAAAGCGGGAGGTTATGGAGACAAGCCGCAAAGAGAAGCTCGCACGACTTACGCTCATCGAGCAACGGACCCAGGAGGCCGGTCAGCTTGAGCTTGCCGTAGCAGTAGCAAAGGAACGCTACCTGAAGTACCTGAGCAAGGTGGAAGACGTGCGCATCGACGAACTGGTAGAAGCCGGCCATGTGCACAATGTGCGTATCGTCAGCCAGCCGTATCTTCCTGCCCGACCGATCTTCCCGCAACGCGGGCTCATGGTGGCCGGCGCGTTCGTCTTTGCGTTCCCGCTTGGAATCGGGCTCATCATGATGGCCAACCTCTTTGATCGCACGTTCAACACCCCTCAAGAAGTGGAAAACGCCACAGGGTTCCAGGTGCTTGCCTCGCTGAAACGCCTTCCTGCGGACGGAGGACCTGAACAGGACCGTGCGTGAGTAAGTTTCCATGAAGCTCCTTGTCGTTGCGTGTCTTATCGCATGGCTTGCCCTCCCGGGTGCCGGTGCGCACGCACAGCCGACCGAGCGCGACAATGGACCGATTATCCGAAGCACTCCAATCACCATTACGGTGAACGGAGCGAAAGGCCGCCACGTGCTTGTGCCCACAAAGGTCTGCGAATGGTGCAAGCGCGGTAAGCGCGTTGTGGTCACCTTCGAAGCCGGCGGCAAAGCGAGTCTCGCTCCTGATCCAGATTTTTGGAAATCCGCCGTCTTGCCGGAGCCCATCCCCGCTCTGATCGTGGAGCAAGGGCACGCACAGCGGTGAGCCCCACAATCTGGTGGATTGATTCAGAAATGCCTTACGTGCTCGTCAGCGAGGGCCTTTGGAGAGAACGGGCCTGAGACCAATGCGCTTTCAGACACGTAACATGAGCCACGTCCGGTAGGGGCCGACCCGCGTGTCGGCCCGGAATTTGGGCGCACCCGCGGGTGCGCCCCTCCAGGGCCATCGTACAACCTTAAACGAAATATCGTATTATCCAGGATAGCCGGCTATTTGATTGCGCATTTGTATGACACGGACTTCCGGGCACGGAGTGTAAGCGACGGCAGCGCTGATCTCGCAACGCTCAGTCCCTCGGTTGCAAGCGCGTCCGCGAGGCTGTTCTCCGCGCGTGGGATCCATTTGAGATACCAGCCGGGGTGGTCGCCGAGGAAACGCTGTGTTTTGATAATAATGTCGCGGAACCGGTTGTTTTTACGCGTATTCATTAAGCCGTTCACCTGACCGATAACTGTCCTGCTGTCGCCATGGATGACCGCTTCATCGATGCTGAGCCGCGCCAGCCGCTCCATGACAGCCGCGAGAGCGAGATATTCGGCCTTGAGAGGATCGCCTCGGCCGACATACCTCGATACGGTGCAGAGAAGCGCGCCGTTTGCGTCACGAATGGTGTAGCCGATGCCACAGTTGTTGAGGAAACAAGAACCGTCGAAGTAGGCCTTGCAGATCACGATGCAGCGCCTCCTTTTGAAAGATGCCTGTTTCAGCGATGGCGGTTGAGGGTGTAGATCCATGTGCAATGGTTTCAAGCACTTCCTCTCGTTCAGGTCAAGCTAAAATCGCGTTACGGTCCATTTGGCTTCGCTTTGTTGCATTTGATCGGGCTTGTGGGAAAAGTGTTGACGCGGGAGGCGTTATGCTCTACTATTTTCGCAATTAATCAAACCGTGGAGATGAATGGAAACGCACGAAAAAGAGCGATTGCGCCTCAAAGCCGATGTCTTCAAGGCAATGGGACACCCCCTGCGCCTCGGCATCATCGAATATCTCCGCGACGGCGAACAGTGCGTGTGCGACATCGTTGCGCATGTGGGGACGGATATTTCCAACGTCTCCAGGCATCTTTCGGTACTGAGACGTGCAGGGATCGTCTCTGACCGGCGAGACGGCCTCAAGGTGATGTACTCGCTCGCCATGCCCTGCGCAATCGATTTCGCCCGGTGCATGGAGGACGCGGTGCTGAGAAGGCTGGAAAACCAGCGCTCGGCCATGATTGCCTGATCGATGAACAACGTCGGAGGCGGGGCGGGATGAGCGGGTGGCAGCCCATTGCTATACGTGGGAGTTCATCGGTTTTTTGACCGATTTAGAAAATAGGAGTTTCGCCCAAGCGAAAGCCCCATCTGAAGTACCGCACCTTTCAGGCCATTCAGCCTCAATGCTCGATTTGCCCGGCGATTGGGGACTACAGTGCAAAGGCAATTATCATGATCAATACCTTGCGTGCGCGGGAAATCGCTTCATCGCCGGTAATTGTTGACATGACGGGAAAACCGTGATCGGATTTCCCGCCACGGTTCACCGATCGGGGGACCATTTGATCGTTGGGAGGTATTGAGGAATTGAAGGCATTTCTCGGAACAATATTGGCCGCAGGCGCATTTGCTTTGACGGCTTGGTTTGTCGGGACCTCTTGGGTTGAAACGGACCCCGTATCACAACTGGCCCAGGCCGCTGAAGCGGGAAGTGTCGTTGAGGTCAAATCCGCCCTGGAACGAGGGGCTGCTGTTGACGCCTTTGATCGGGAGGGCAAGACCGCGTTGCAACGCGCGTCAGCTAATGGAAACATACTTGTTGTAGGATTCCTTCTCGACCAAGGCGCGAACGTCAACGCAAGAGGCCGATACGGAAAGACCGCGCTGATGCCCGCTGCGGCCAAAGGCCACGTTGAAGTGGTAAGAATGCTCCTGGAAAAGGGAGCGGACGTCAACGCGAAGGACGAATACAATCAAAGCCCTCTCATATGTGCCTCACTGAGAGGAAACAAGGAAGTTGTGCAACTGTTGCTGGATCGCGGCGGTGACGTAAATGTCAAGACACGAAACGGGCTTACGGCCCTCAGCCTGGCAACGAGTCAAGCGCACTGGGACGTGGCGGATATGATACTGGCGAAGGAGCCGGATCTGGACAGGATCGCCACACAATAGCACAGACGTGCTCGCGCGTCTCCCGTGCACCGGTCCATTCCATGGCGCTCGGCCACAGGGAGCCGGGAAAGCGAAACGAAAGGGGAACATGCATGAAAGTTGAAATCCTGGGTGTCGGATGCGCCAAGTGCAACAAGCTTTACGACACGGTCACCGGATTGGTCAAGAAGAACGGCATTAATGCCGATGTGGTGAAGGTTGAGGACATCAATGCCTTTGCCCAATACGGAGTGTTCATGACGCCCGCGCTCGTGGTAAACGGCGAGGTGAAAGTCGCGGGCAAAGTGCCGA
>JAIWNO010000314.1 GCA_020216785.1 Desulfomonile sp. | reverse complement strand
TGGCAGACTTGAACGTGAGGGCATACGTCAGCCGCATTGTCGACTATCTGGTTGCATCCTACAGAATTCCCAGCGGTTCGATCCGAGTGGATAAAGAGATCCAAGTCGTCCACCTCAGCATTGACACGGCGATGCATCTAGGCCTCCTGCTGACCGAACTCCTCATCAATTGCCTGAAACACCCTGTCGCCACCGCTGATGATCGCAGGATCCGTATCGCCCTGCGGGCGCTTGCCGATGATCGATTCGAGTTGGTCGTAGAGCGCAGGGGAGTAGAACTGCGGGACGAGCCCCAAGAGGACTGCCTCAAAACCCCCGGTCTGCGGCTGATCGATACTTTGGTTCGCCAAGTGGGTGGGACGATCGAGGTCAACACGGATCACAGACAGGAGTTCCGGATCACGTTCCGTGACTTGCATCGGTCGAAGAACGGCGACACCGGATCTGTCACGTCCTAAAGCTGAACTCATGATTTCGGTGCACATTTTGGGCAAGTAGGGCATTTCATCATTCCACCTCACTCCTTTCTCTCCCCGCGAGCGCAAGCTTTGCCGCATAACTCAAGCCTCTGTCCAACCAGTCTGCCGCCAGGGCAACCCTTCGCCCAAAAAATCTCCGCAGGAGGCGGTCCGGACGCAACCCGCTCTCTTCGGCCGCGACAATCCCTCGAGCGGATCGCATAAACGGATGATCCGGAGACATGAATATAGACGCGGCCCGGTTCAGGTCGTTGTCGTTCAATTCCCGCCAAAGGCGAAACAATAGCAAAAGTCGGTACGAAACGCGTCTGTTTCTTCCGAGAATGCGCAACGCTTCCTCGATGTCCATGATCGGCCGCCTTGCAGCGAACGCCTGAGTCAGATGCCATTCCAGGACAAAGTTGTCCTCCACTCTGCCCATCGCGTCATTTTCCGAAATCGTATTTGTCGGGTGTCGACGATAGTCCGCGAGCTCTTCTTCGATCACCACGAAGCGTCCCCGCAACGCCAGCGCGAGAAACACAAACCAATCGTGCACGTACCTGAGCGGCGGGAACCCTCCTATCTCGTTGAGCGTGTCTCGACTCACAAAGAGACATGACGTGGTCACGAGGTGGTTCCCTGCAAGAAACGACGCGAAGAGCGAATCAGCCTGTTGGGCCGCGGTCACCGCCCTTCGGTAACGCTTTAGCCTCGGGCTGGGGGTGTGCAGCGGAACTCCATTCGATGCGACGTACCGTACGCGGGATGCGCTTGCCTCGAATACAGAGTTGTGTTCGTGGAAGTCAAGGTGGCGTTCGAGCTTCCGAGGATGGAACCTGTCGTCGGAATTAAGGATCGCCACCCACGGCGCTGAAGCAGCATTCACACCACAATTGAGCGCGGCATGAGCGCCGTGGTTTTCCTGCCGAATGAGCCGTACCCGGCTGTCTGCCGCCTGCTGAATCTCTTCGATGCTCCGGTCCGTTGACCCGTCATCCACCACGATGACTTCGATATCCTTAACCGACGACGTGAGCACGGACTCCAGGGCCTGCCGCACGTATACCTCATGGTTGTACGACGGGATGATAACGCTGACCAGTGGGCCCTCAACGTGTTTCATGGATACTCACGGAGCCGCCAAGAGGCTCTCTCGCCGGGGCAGCCCCCAATACTTGACAATGTATTTCAACAGACTGGATACGTGCTGCACGAAAAAACGAAGCTCGCGATGACTTTGTTTCTGCTCATAGTGGCAGCATACCAGTTTTGGGAAACATCGAACCGCAAGGCCTTCCAGCCACATCTGGGTGCAGAGGTCCACATCTTCAAAGTAAAGGAAGAAATTCTCGTCAAAGCTGACGCGTGCAGGAAACAGCGACGTTCTTACGAACATGGCGCTGCCGCTGACCCAGTCAACATCGAAAGGACTTTCCCTCCCCTCGTGCATATAGAAATGGTCCGTGAGAAACCGTGGCGGGCGTTCGCGCCACCAGGGCACCCTTGAGGCGAGCAGCGTCTGAAGCGTATAGAACTTCCTCCATGAGGGGATGGGCTTAAGGTCGCTATTCACTAGTGCCGGTGCCAGGCAGCCTGCTTCCGGATGGTCGCGAAGATGGGCGAGAAGGTCGGTTATCGCTTCGGGATTGACAATAGTTATATCCGGATTGCAGAGAAGTGCCACGGAATCCGCTTCAGGGATCTCCTTCAGGCCCCGGTTGAGTCCCGCGCCATACCCGCGGTTCAGCTGGCGGATCACTTGAATGGGAAAGCTTGCGCGGAGGGAATCAAGTGCCTCGGATGAGGAGTGGTCCACGATGATCAGTTTCTTCAATGATCTCACAGAGGCGAGAGAGTCGATCAGACGCTGGACTTGGCGCTCACTATGGAAGTTGACGGTAACCGTGTACAGTGCGGGCAATTTCTCGCCGGACAAGAGATACGCGTAATCTTTTCCGGCAAGCACACTCCCATTTCCACCGACAGGCGAGGGGGGCTCGCGGTTGGCGTCCGGCTGCCATTGAACTGAGGTTTTGAAGAACTGACCGGCCTTGGTAAGCGGCTTGGCGATGAGGGTCCAGGGTCGCGGCCGTAAACCATTCACCGTCCAGGCCATGCGGTCTTTTCGATTGGCTCTGAGGCGGTTGCGCAGATTCATTTTGCTTACGCCGCCCGTACGCATGATCACGAGCACTTCCGGAATGTACTGTGCACGCACGGCGTTCTTCAACAGATATCGCAGCATGAGCTCATAGTCGGCAGCCGACCCGAGTGTGAGGCGGTATCCGCCGTACTGCTCGCATACCGCCCGGCGAACAAAAAAAGTCGGATGCGGCGGCATCCATCCGCGATAAAAGAGCCTGCGATCAAAAGGGCTGGCCTTCCAGTGGCGGATCACCCGCGAAAGGTTGGCTCGGTCTACATACACAAGATCACCATAGCACGAGTCCACATCGGGATCTTCGAATACCGATGCCACCTTGGCCAGTACATCCCGATGAGGATACAGATCGTCCGCATTGAGGGTTCCCACCGCATCGCCCTTCGCCAGCGCCAAGCCTTTGTTCATCGCGTCGTAAATGCCACGGTCCGGTTCTGACAAAATCACGGCGCCTTGCGCAGCGTACGCTCGCGCCGCTTGGACCGTACCGTCCACAGAGCCACCGTCCACAATGATGTGCTCGGGTGAATGCGTCTGGCGATTGACGCTCTCCAGGCAGTCTCGAATCGTGGCTGCCGCATTGAGCGCCACGGTAATGACGGAAATTGTTACCGGACTTGGGTTCACTGGTCTCGAATCCCTGCGTTGTTCGGCCCTTGCACGCCGGTCCGATCAGTCCACCCAGCGCACGAATTCCTTCAAATCTGCTCGAGAGGACCTGAACTCGTTGATGGCTGCCGTCTCGTCAGGTTTTCCCAACGCTATGGACAGAACCATTACCTTTGATTCCGGAATGTTGAGGTGGTCCTTGATTTCGTCCTGATAGCCCACAACGAGCCCGATCGGACACGACGCGAGGCCGTGCCCCGCGGCTGCGAGCACGAGATATCCGGCGAACAGGCCCACATCTGTCATCCTGTCAGGCGGAAATGATTCATCAATGAAAATGAGCGCTACGGCGGGCGCCCCGTAGAAATCAAGGCCCCGTTCGTTAATATAGGTCTTCATATCGGAGCCCATCCGCTGAACCAGTGGTGCCATCCCTTCCGCGCACCGGCGGCTCCGCTGCATAAACTGCTCGGGAATGACTCTTGCCGCGCCCGGACCGCACGTGATCCGACGTTCGCGGTACGAGCGCAGAAGCCGTCGCGAGAGGCGCTTGCGCTCTTCCCCGAGGACCATGTGGACTTCCCATGGCTGCATGTTGATAGCTGACGGAGCCATGGATGCGTCTTTGAGCACTTGCGCCAGGATTTCCCGGCTCACAGGCTCGTCCGTAAACGCCCGGATGCTCTTGCGAGCTCGAATGGTCTCCAGTACATCCATGCGGCTCTCCTGCGTCACTCTGATGACCTTTGCCGGACGTCACTATAACCCCTTTTCGGGTGCTTCACAAGGCGTAGACCGCCTCCGCGGGCCCCGGCAGTCTTGCTTCTACGGTCGAAAGCAGGTATAGAACTGCGGAAGTTCGTGGGACACTGAGCAACATTGGCCTGCGATAAACGGACAACGCTTGATGCCGATCCACTTTTAAGCAAAGAATATCAAGATGGTCGGCAGCACCCTCCCCGGAACCGATCCGGGCCGCTATCACATTTTTGAAGGCAAATTGGCATGAGGAGCCCCACGGTGAAGTTCTCTCCTGTGATCATTCTTGCCGCGTGCGTTCTGCTTGCGTGCATCATGCCCTCGTGGGCCGGCGAATTCGAGGATGCCTTCAAGTCCGGACTGGACGCGGAGGACGCGGGCAATCTTGACGACGCCCTGAAACATTTCTCGCGGGCGCTGTCGATCCACCCCAACTCTTCCCGAACGTGGGCGAAACGAGGGGAGATCTACCTCAAGAAAGGGAACCCGAACGCGGCTATCAAAGAACTCGTCCAAGCCGCGAAACTCGATCCCGCGTACGAATCGGCTTTCACGCGGCTCGGCTATGCGTACAATGCGATCAACGACTATGATCGCGCGGTTGAAGCGCTCGACAAAGCCATCCAGCTGGATCCGAACTCTGCCGAGGCCTTCAACACCCGCGGATTCGCCTACAACGGGAAGAGCGATTTCGACCAAGCTCTCAAGGATTTCGATACAGCGATCCAGCTGAACCCCAATGATGCCCGCTACTATAACAATCGCGGGTTCGCGCTCAACGGCAAGCACCAGTACGACCGGGCCATTGAAGACTTTAACCGCGCGGTCAAGCTCGATCCCAACCAGCCGATGCACTACAACAACCGCGGGGTCGCGCACCTGAGAAAGCGTGAGTTCGATCAAGCCCTGGAGGACTTCAACACGGCGATTAAGATTGACTCGAAGTTTTGGTCTGCGTACCACAACCGCGGCATGGCTTACAGCGGAAAAGGGCTTCACACCAAAGCGATCGAGGAATTCAGCAAAGTGATCGAAGTGAATCCTGAATCTCCGATTCTCTACAAGGATCGCGGGACGGCGTATCGGAAGCTCAATGACTTCGAAGCCGCAGCGAAGGACTTTCAGAAGGCCATCGATATAGACAAGAAGTTCGCACCTGGTTACGCGGCGCTGGCGTTGCTTCATGCAACGGCTGACCAGCCGCCGTATCGGGACCCTCGCAAGGCACTCAGTCTTGCGGAGCGCGCGGTGAAACTCACCAATGGAACGAGCCCGGACATGCTCGAGAACATGGCGGAAGTGCTGTACGCTCTCAACCATCGGCACGAGGCGATTAAGGCCCTCGAGCGGGCGCTCGCTATGGACCCCGCCAACAAGGAATACCGTGAACTCCTGGCGAAATGGCGCGGCTCACCTCCATCCCCCGAACCCGTTGTGGCCGCGGAGCACAGACCACTGCTTCCCGGTTTGTGGTGACAAGAGGACAAGTCACCGACTGTGGGAACCTCGTGACCCCTCGCGCAACAATTCGTGCGTTTCAGCTTCGCAAGTGCGTTATACGAACTTGCGTTTAAGATGGCACGATGCATTTGCAGGTGCATACCAGCGTATGCGCCCACATAGGGGGCAGACGCCGGGTCTGCACCTAGACCGGATGAGGGAACGATGTCCTCGCGAACGCAAATGCGTTAGACGCATCGGAAGATTTTTGTCTTTTCTCACTTGTCATCAGCATCAGGCGGATTATTGATATGAAAGGAGGGATGCTATGAAGCACTTATCCCGACCCGAAGAAATCGAAACACTCGTACGGAGATGCTTCCACGTCGCCGAGGGCATGGCTGGTCGCTTGGCTCCATTTACAAGGACCTGGATCGAGAAGGCTTTTGGTCTCTTGCCGGACGCCGCGGCAGATTTGTTTATCTCAGGCCGCCGGGACCTGACCGTGCTCCTTACGCCGGACCCCGGCCTTCCACTGGGCATGAAGGTATCGTCCGAAGGGCCCACTGACGCGCGCCGCTACACCATAACGATTTTCGAGGAACTCCAGGAACTCCCCGAAGACCTGTTCATTGCCTCATTCCTTCGACAGCTCGCGCTCGTAAGCGAAGAAATCCCGCCGGAGGAAGACTGGCCGGCGCAGAGATCCCAGCGTTCCCGTATGCGGGAACTTCTCGAAGCCCGGGCGGATGCGTTGGTGTGGGACTGGGGCCTTAAGGACCAGAATTTGCGTTTTCTGGAGGCCACTTACCCGCCGTATATCGTCAAAGACATTATTGCTTCAATCGAGGACGTGCGCAGCGGGGAGCGGCGGCCGGTTGAGCATTAGGCTCACACGCCTTGATGTTGAGCGCTCTCAAGCTGACCGGCATTCAAAGCGAATGTAAAGCCTTCGCTCCATGTGGAAAGGGCTGAGGCGAGGACGCCGGTTTTTACTGTGACCGGTTACACGCTCGGTTGTCCCAAGAGAAAAATCCTAACCGCGGCTTTTTCTCGTACGACCGAGGAGGTCGCGAGCCTTGGAGATGTGCTCACGCACGCGCGTGAGGTCGTCTTCTTTCCGATTCTGCATAAAAGCGATCATGGCTTCGCATGCCTGGTAGGTCTGTGTGATCGATTCCCGGATGAGGGAATGGAAAAGCACGTATTGCGAAGGTGGAATGATCGAAAATGTCTTCGAGTCAAGAACCTGTAACTCGCGCTTGAGCGAGTCCAGCTTCATGAGCAAGTCCGTGGAGCCGGCCGCGGGGTCGGTTTCGGAGGGGTCGAAGTCCGCCACATCGAGCGAAGGAACCCGCGTCATGAGGAGCGACAACTCTTCGAGAACCGGCACCGATGCCGTGAGGTACTCCCGAACGGCACCGCTGTCCAAAGCGCTGTCATCCAACGGCGAGGGAATGACTTCGGGCAGCTGACGTTCGGGCTCAGGTTCCACTGGGGGAAGCTCCTCGTCGGGCTCTTCCGTCTCCTCAGCAGGCGGTGCCAGAGGCACAGGCTCGGACGCCTGTCCGAGCCTGGGTTCGGCCGGCTGCGGGGTGTCCGGCCGAGAAGGAGCTTCGACCGGCGGGACCGGGTGTGTTTCAACCGGCGTAGCGGGCGGGGTGAGGCTCCCCTTCTCCCTGCGACTGTCCAGATGTATCCATTCCTCGGACGGAATGTCTTCGACGGCCGTGGCTTTGAGAGGGGCTGCGGAGACAGCCGTTTTGACAGCTTGGCCCTCTAAGAGTTCGGGTAATTTCGGAGCAGGCTTTGCCTTGAGGATTTCGCGCGCCGGAACCGGCGCCTCGAGCACTTCATCCGGCGTTGAAGGCACGCCTACGAAACGGCTCGAGTCCTCATCCTCAGACGGTTCTGCCAGGACAGGCGGAGCAGGTGTTGCCGGAGAACGCTCAAGTACTCGTTCACGAGTTTCCGGTGCCCGCTCCAGAGCAGTCGACCCCCGCTCTGGAGGCTCGAATGGCAGGTGCTCGACGGGTGCGGCCTCTGACGGGGCCGGCTCAGCCACGGCTTCAGTTCGCTCCGGTTCTGCTGCCGCCGGCGTTGGCGGTGAAGGTTCGGGAGCAGGCTGTACAGCCCGCGACGGAGGCTGTTCAACCCTTTCCGGCGCCAGCATCGGCTTTGGTGGGACCTGTTCGGCTTCTTCCGGAGGCGTTGGGGAAGGCTTCGGCGCACGGCGCTCCCCGACAATGCTCTCCATTTTGATCTCGGGGATGGGGACAGAGAAACCGGTCCCCCCAATGGTGGGGCTGAAAGGCGCTTCGGGCCCCGCCAGCCTGGCTTTGGGAGGGGGCTTGGGTTGCCGGTCCGGCGCTTGGCCGAACGCATCCGTTATGATCGGGAACACACCAGCGAACGCGAGGATAATTCCTAATCGCACCCAAAATAACGGTACCCCTGAAAACCGTCTGACCATCGCTGTTTGCTGAGACCAAGCCCGCACGGCCGGCGACCTCACCTGAGATGATCTCACATTACCATCTAATTCTAACTAGTTGTAGCGAATCCGTCAAGTCGTGATATGATTTCTTTTACGCCGCGGGGGGGTGGCGGTTCCGAAGTGAGCGCGTGTACTCTGTCGAGTATCCCGTTAATAAAGGCTGCAGAATCTTCAGTACCGTACCGTTTGCCAAGGTCGACCGCCTCATCCAGAGTAACCCTGCCGGGAATGTCCGGGAAATTCGCCATCTCAGCAATTGCCATCCGAAGAATATTTCGGTCTACACGATTCATCCGATAGAGCTTCCAATTGCACGAGAGACGGCTGATGAGGTGGTCGATGTCCTGTTGATCGCGCTCCACCGCCCCTACAAGTTCCCGTGCGAATTCCATGACCACGCGCTGGAGCTTGAGGATTTCATCCTCATCCAGTCGGAAGTGATTTTCAAAAAGCGCGAGAACGGTGTGCGGGGCCGTTTGCTGCGCGTCGGCGGCGAACAATACCTGAAGCACGAATTCGCGGGTTTTTCGTCGAGACGGCACCGGGAAACCAAATCAGAGTATTCTTATTCTATGAGTATTCGTCCCGGGAAACGGGTTCTTCATCACATCTTCCTGAAGAGATTTGCCATTTCCACAGCGGCCATTGCGGCTTCCGCTCCTTTATTTCCGGCCTTGGAGCCTGCACGCTCAATGGCCTGTTCGAGCGTGTCGGTGGTGAGCACTCCGAAGCTGACGGGGATCGAGGCGGCAAGAGCAGTCTGGGCCACTCCCTTGGCCACTTCCGCGGCTATATAGTCGAAATGGGGGGTAGAGCCGCGTATAACCGCGCCGAGCGCGATCACCATGTCGAACTTCCCCGAGCGGGCGACCTGTGCCACCATCTGGGAAATCTCGAACGCACCGGGCACCCGAATGACGGTGATATCGTCCGCGGATGCTCCGTGGCGGATGAGCGCGTCTTCCGCTCCTGAAATGAGGCGCGCAACGATAAAGTCATTAAACCGGCTCGCCACAAGGGCGGCCTTCAGACCGGTGGCATCGAGCTTTCCCTCAATCTGAACGGACATGCAGCCTCCACACAATGTTCGGCTACGCGGCGGAGCGCGGCGTCAGCAGTTA
>JAIWNO010000313.1 GCA_020216785.1 Desulfomonile sp. | reverse complement strand
ACATGTATACAATGAAAAATACTCCTTCCTTCTTTCCTCCCTGTTCTTCAACAATTACGGCAGATACCGAGAAACTCAGGGGGGAAGATCCGATAGAACACCAGACACCACCGGCGCTGAAGAACTGGAAATTGGGCGCAGGGGCTTGGATGTGTCGGGCGGGAATTGTGATACGCTCCCGGTATGGGGGCAAGGTACTCAATGACGCACAGGCATGGCGACTCGATCCGGTGAACCGGCCTTGCCGTCGGGTGCACTTCCCTTCCAGCTCGGTGCTACGGATTGGATCGGGGAGAGGTTCTGCATCAGGTCGGGCCACGGCACATGAGCCCCCGCAGGCGGCCAAAGACGAGCGTGGATCCCCACTGCTTGGATGACAGACCTTCACATCGGAAGAGCGGCCGTATCTACCACCTTGAGCCGCGCACTGAACTTTGCAAGGCTCTACACGAGCCCATCCAATTCACCCGATGCGATGAGCCTATCCCGACGCCCAAGGGTACCGATGATGATCTCCTGACGCACCTTGTGTTCATCCCGGTCCGATCGGACGATCCGGAAGTATTCGTATTCGCCGCCGTTACCGACACTGCGTTTCACCTGACGAACATGAGGAGAAAATTACTGAATAATATCGCTATGTCAAGGCAGAATCAGCTCGGAGCTGGAAAGAGATCGGCACTACATTTTTGTCACAATACGCGTCCTCCAGCCAAATATCAAACATTTATCGCCGACTTTATCCTAAAATCGGTCACAAACTGTCGAAAATGAGTGAAACTCACTGTTATTCGTCGTGAACCGCCGGTCCGCACTCTGTCAGACGACCGGAACTAGCCGGACGTGCGTGTCATAAAAGCTCACGCTTCCTCCGACAGGGTCAAGCATACACGTGTTCTTGAGCGCAGGATCCACCCACATTGCCGCATTGGCGTGGATGCCTGCGGCCCGCCGTTTCTCTCCTTTGATGAGGGTCCCGTCGACGCTAAAATCACCTGCTCCGGTTGCCCAATGACCGAACCCGAGCACAAAGCTCGTGACCCCCGGTCTCATGGTCTGGGTAAAGGCTACCTTTCCGATCATGGGCTTCTTTCTGCCCGCACCAAGATCCCATTCCCCGGAGGGATTCGTCGCGCTCACGACCTTCACCGATTGGCCTTCCTTCAGCCCGAGCTTGCGCGCGTCCGCGGGATTCACCAGCACAGCGTTCTCGGGTAACAACGGATTCAGCCAGGGATCGGCAATCGTACGGCTCTTTGTGTGAATGATCGAACGATGCGTAATAAGAACCAGCGCGTGATCCTTGCGCAAGTCGACCGGTTCCTTGCCGTGGAAATCCATGATCGGCATGTATGCGGTGATCCCGGCGTTTCTCTTGCCTGTTCCCGCGTGAACGGTCGAGGCGGTCTTTTCCTGGTAAAGATTCAATAGCGCTGCATACGGATGGGCGACACGGTCTCCTTTGTACGCCTTGGCGTGATCCTCGAATCTGCCTCCCCGATTGAGCACGTAGACTACCTTTGGCCACATTTTTTCTCCCGAGATCTTCTTCCATCGCGCTTCGCTGTACACCCCTTCCGGAAGGAACCTGCGCGCTTCCCGGAAGATCCTCATTTCTCGTTCATCCGCGTCGGGGACCGCTTGCGAGCCGTCAGGCTTCTCGCCGAATGCAAGGTTGGCAACTGCTCGAATGTAAAACTCGTCGGGATGCTTGAGGTCGAGATCTTTTCCAAACCCATTTTCACCGAATCCGGGCAGCTTGAGATATTCGGCGAAGGCAAGGATCATGGATTCAAAACTCAACGGCACCCGATTGCCGAACACCGTGCAATCCTCCGGGATCGGGGCCATAGCCGGCTGCCTGACCGGTTGGACCTTGTTGGGAACGCTCGGGTGACTGCCCTGAAACTCCCACCGTTCCAAGTACGACAAATCCGGAAAGATATAATCCGCGTACATCGAGCTGGTACCTATGAGTATATCGCTGGCAATAAACAGAGGTAGGCGCTCGAGATTGCACAGGATTTCTATATTGGTCTGTCCCGCGGGCAGCGAGTACGTGGGCGCGCCCATGTACATGAACAG
Source organism: Desulfomonile sp. (assembly GCA_020216785.1). Lineage (GTDB taxonomy): Bacteria > Desulfobacterota > Desulfomonilia > Desulfomonilales > Desulfomonilaceae > JAIWNO01. Next base: position 7,092 of record JAIWNO010000313.1, on the reverse strand, counting down.
CGCCTTCACCGGGTACGGATACGCATCGCCAATCGATGGGATAATTTCCTCATACACGTCGCTGCTCAGCGGATACCAGTTGCGTTTCGCAGGATACCCCTGAAATAGCGTTGTCTTCTCATAATCGACACCATGCCGTATCGAGCTGATGCCGAACGATCCCGTCTTGCCCGGATGCGCGGCCAGGTCAAATAGTTTTCCTTTGCCCATAGTGTCCCACGTGGTGGCCTTTATCATGCCGCCCTTGGCGTCGAAGTTGCCCAGCAGCATGTTAAGCGTCATCCATGCGAGGACGTTGTAAAACCCGTTTGTATGCTGAGCCGGCCCACGGTGGACGTCTACTGCGGCCTGTTTGCCGTAACGGGTGAGTTCCTTCGCAACCGCCACCATATCGAATTCCCGGACGCCTGCGATGTCTGCCCATTCTTTCAAGGAGTGGGCCTGTGCGTTTTCCAGGAGAATTTGTAGCGCGCTCTTCACAGCAGTCCCGTTGGGGAGGGTGGTGTCGACAAAGAGATCTCCGACAACCGGGGTTTTCGTGTCATTGGGGTCCACGGCCGTGGGCTTTCCCTCGACCATGACAACCATGAACTTCTCGGTGTATTCCTTATCGTCTTTGGTCTTGCGCTGCTCGGGCTGGGCAATTCCCACGTCAGCGGCCCTCACGAGCTTGCCCGGCTTTCCATCCTTGATTTCCACCAGCCACGTCGCGTTGCACCAGCTCGTTTCACCGGCAGCGACAGCGGCGGCTTTGTTTGCGCACGAGAGGAACTTCGCGTCATACCGCTTGTTTTCCAGTATCCATCGCATCATTCCGAGCGCGAGCGCAGCGTCGGTGCCGGGTTTGAGAGGCAGCCACTTCCAAGCCTTGGAAGCCAGTTTACTGAATCGCGGGTCGGCCACCGCGATTTTCGTATGACCGCTCACGAGATTGCCCGTGAGTCGCACGGTCCGGTTGGGGGGGCCGTAGTTGGCCTCGAAGAGATTCGCACCGACAAAGAAGATGAAACGGCTGTTTTCCGTATCCGCCTGCCAATAGAATTTCTTCCCGTCGGTGAACTTGCCGCCTGTGTACTGCTCGCTGATCGCCTTGCACGTGAAATAGAGCGATCCTTGGCACACCGTGGTGTGGCCGTGCGCGTTGACGGTGCCCAGACCATCGGCAAATCTCTTGTAAAGATCCCCGCGTCCGCCTTTCAACCTGCCCCACGAAAGCACGATCTGGTTGTTGCGGGGTCCAAGGTCCGGGTGATTGGGGTCGATGAGCTTGTCGAGATTCGCCGCGTGCTTGGTCTTAAATTCCTCAACAAGTGCCTTCTTCTTGTCCTTGTCCTTTTCGTCCAGGATCGCTTTTACGTCGGCCGCCATGGCCTTCATGGTTTTCGCGTCCCTCAGCGCCACAAGAGTCGAGAGTCCCTCGATATTGCGGTTCTCTTCGCCGGGCACGGACGCGAAGAGCTTTCCGCCGTCACAAATCTCTTTGATCGCCTGATCGAATGGGATGGTGACCCATTTGTTCTCCCCGCGTTTGCCCGCCCTCTTGAGAACTTTTCTGATCCGGTAGGGATCGTACGCGGTTTGCATGCCGGACTGTCCTTTGAGGCATATTGAGCCGTCAACAGGCGCGGCGTCCTCCGGGTGAGTTGCATATGGCAGGTGCGGCAGCAGGGTCCACGGGTTGTACGGATTGCCGTCGATTTTGGTGATAATCCCATTCTGGTGCTTGCACGAGATGCCGCATCCCGTGTTGCACTGGAGGCACGCAGAGTAGATCATATTCTCCGGCTTGACCAGCTCGTAGGGTGCGTCAGGCCGCGGGGAGCGCATGACCGCGTTTTCTTTTGCGGGTTTGTTCGAAGCGCCGGCATCCGAGCGCCCGAAAAGAAGGGCTCCTCCCAACAGCGCGCCACCGGCAAGAAAGTTTCTTCGAGACCTTGTATCATCATGATCGCGATTATTCATGGCGCACCTCACACGCTTAGACCCGCGCGTTGCGCGAGGAGTCTGTTCAATTTGATTCCCACGTATAACAAGGCCGTGCCTACCGCGACCATGAAGCATCCCACCAAGTACTCCATCGCGGTCGGGCTATAGTGGTATGCCAGCCGTACATCCTGGAAAGCGGCTTGAAGCCCCGGAATCTGGCCCGCAATCTGTCCGGGCACCAGAACAGTCATTCGTGCTGCTGCAAATCCCACGACAGCCAGGAATGCCCCGAGCGCCCACAGACCTTTCGAAGCTGTGAGCAACAGCACCAAAGGAACAATCACCCCCAGGAGAATGTGCAGCAGCCAGAATACCGGCCAATAGTCGCCGAAAAGCAGGAATACCACGTTGGGAGAGTGCGCTCCGGGGCTCCAAAACGCGATGGAATACTCGGCGAATTCGAATACTTCGTAAACCACGATTGCCACGATCACCACGATGCGCAACAGGTTCAGCGATCTGGCGGTTTCCGCTTCCACCTCTTCACCGCCCCTCTCGGGCCCGATGAGCGCCCGGACCAACAGAAGTCCGGCACCGCCGAGCGCTATCGCAGAAGCGAGAAACAACACCGAAAGTATGGGGCTGTGCCAGAAGTCATTCGTTCTGACGGCCTCGAAAAACACGCCGCTCTGGCTGGGGAAAAGAACGGACATGAACGCGCCCAGCACCAGCAGCGGTTTCAGCCATAATGAGTCGCGTGCAAAGCTCAGGAGCCAACAAACAGCGGCAACTACCAGAAAGATATTGTACATCCAGGCGTTGAATGCCATCATACTTGTGAAGGTAGGGGAAGTAAGAATACTGAACAGACGCCAGGTGTGACCCAGGTCCAACGCCACTCCGATAAAGGCAGGAATGAGCGCCGCCACACTCAGGACAATCGCCAGGCGAAGCTCCGAGCGCTTGCCGAATCCAGGCAAGTCGAGAATGTAGCCAACGGCCCCAAGGACAAAGGCACCTCCTGACATACCTATTGCGAGAAAGTACAGCCCTATCCAAAGACCCCACGGTACGTACGAGCCGTAACCCGCGAGCTGGTGGCCGTACGTGAACCTAAGAGCGACTCCATAGAGTCCCGCTGCCAGCAATGCAATCCAGAGAAGCCACAGAATGACGCTCCACGAAGCCGCGGCCCCGGTATCCCATCCAAATCCGGACTTCGCCGACACATGGGCGGTCATAGCAATCCCTCCCATCTCTACACGATATAGAAACATTGCGGCTGATTGCCCCAGTGAGGAATCAGCGTCTGCACGTTGTTCTTGGTCTTGAGCTCAACCACAAGGCTGTTCGGATCATTCTCGTCGCCGAAGTATGTCGCTCGGCCGATGCATGTGGTTACGCACATGGGCAACTGCCCCACTTCCAGGCGGTGCAGGCAGAAGTGGCATTTTCGGGCGTTTCCGACAGGCGAGCTGTGGTCTTTTCGGTCCCAATTCTTCGCATATTCGTTGTTGGGCTCATGCTGCCACGGCAACGTCCGTCCTTCCACGGGGCGATCCTTCCCTGTCCGGGCACCTTCAGCAGCATCTGACGAGTAGTATCGGCCGAAATCGCTCGTTCTCGCTCCGTACGGACACGCGTTGAGGCAATACCGGCAGCCGATGCACTTGTCATAGTCAATTACCACGACCCCGTCCGGTCTCTTCCACGTGGCCTTGACGGGACACACAGCCACGCACGACGGCGTATTGCAGTGCATGCACGGCCGCGGCACGAAGCGGATCTGGATATTGGGGAACTCACCGATTTCTTGGGTCGTCACCGGTCGGTACACTACTCCCGGGGGCAGTTTATTCTCCGCAACACAGCCGATTGTGCAGGCAAAGCACCCGATGCACTTGCGGATGTCGATGACCATGATCCAGTGCCGCTTCTCCACGGGTTTGGCCATCGCGGCAACCAGTTCCCGCTGCATTCGCACAAGGAAATCCTCATGCTCCTGCGGCTTGATATTCTTGAGCACGCTCAGGTTTCGCACCGTGCCTTCGCCGGTGGGATCGATCGGCTCCGTCTTCAGTCGGTCCTTCACGATGGCGGCTACCCCCACGGCTGTGCCGGCTCCCACCAATCCAGCAGCCAGCACGAACTCCCGCCGGTCCATGCGCTTCTTCGATTCGGTCATCGGATCGCCTCCTCGTCTCGATGGCGTTGGTTAGATAAATTTCCCGCAGGGAAAGACAGTTATTGCGATTGTCAACAGTTGTGTCCGATTGCCACGAGCGTCATCCAGAGACTGGTGGGGCCGCAAGGGTCAAGAACTTTGGCAAAAAGCATTCCGACACTCGTGATCTGGACTCCACGGTTTTCGATAAAGGTCTCGGCACAACGCCCCGTTCGACTGAAGCCGAGCCTGGGCTCCATTCACACATCTTGCCTGTAGTGTGAGATCGAAGATCTCATGGGTCCGCGACCCATCCGTCACACCAATTTACGAATGCTCGGACCTGGTGGATCTCTGGGTTCGCCTTGAACTTGTGTTTACATCAATCGATCTGTCGGCCCCTGTGAAGCTGCCGTCACGGGAAAACGTGAGGACAGACAGCCCTCAATTCGACAATTCAGAGACGCCGAGCATCCGGAAAAGGAACGAGCGCTACGACGTGGCACTATCTTGAGGCGAATCTCTTATCATCGGATATCAGGAGCATTACGAATTGTCAATTCTTTTCGTAGAGAATTCGTCCAAAAGCGGCAGCAAGAACCTGACGCATTCGCTGAAGCGGCCGCGTTGAATCTTGAGAAGAAACATCGGCGGATCATATGCCGAACGAATGAGAGGCGACCCGCCGGTTTCTCGCTCAGGTCAGCGGACGGGTTTGCGTGGGCAGCCTGACGGGTGGGCTATGGTGAGCCTCGCGCCGAACAACACTTTCGAATCCTCAATCAAATCGAGAAGGATCTTCAGGTTTGTTCCACCGTCTCCGGAGGATTTCGAGGCGCATCACCATATTAGCCGTCGCCATGCTGGGCCTTTACCCCGGCTCGGTCAATCGCGCCGTCCTTTGTCTTGGGAAGACCAGGAACAAAGACCACGTGCTTTGGCTTCTTGTATCGGGCGATTCTGGACGCCACGAACTCGATCAATTCCGCGGCTTCAAGCGACTGCCCCTGTTTGAGCGAGCAAACCGCCTTGATCGCTTCTCCCCATTGCGGGTCTCTCACCCCGATGACGCAGGCTTCTTCCACTTTCGGATGTTCCAGGATCGCTTTTTCCACTTCGGCAGGATAGACATTCTCGCCGCCGGGCTTGATCAACTCCTTTTCGGGAAGCCGTCCGGCATAGTACAAGTAGCCTTCTTCATCCATTCTGCCCATGTCACCCGTGTGATGCCATCCGTCCCGGAAAGCGTGCCGCGTGTCCTCATCAAGGTTCCAATATCCTTTGAAAACGACCGGGCTGCGGACAACAATTTCGCCGACTTGTCCTGTCTCCACAAATCGTCCCTGGTCGTCCATGAGTCTTACTTCGGTCATCACGCCGGGCAGACCGGCAGAACCCGATCTGTCGAAAAAAGGCGCGGCCGTGATGCCGCCGGACGTTTCGGACTGGCCGTACGCGATCCAGCAAGTTGCATTGCTTTCACGCTCAAACCTTTGCACGACTTCAGGCGGCTCCAAGATGCCAAGAGCTGCTCTCAGACTGGAAAGATCGCACTTTAGCTCCTGGTTTCGATCCAGAAGAGTGGAGAGGATCGGCGGGAATGTGGCAAACACGGTCACCTTGTCTTCCTCGATGTGCTTCAGCGCGCGATCCGCGTCGAATCTTGGTAAAATCACGCTGCTTCCACCCACTTGCATGAGCATCAGCCAGAACCCCACCCCGGTGACATGAAACAGTGGTAACATTCCGAGATTGCAGTCCCGTTCCGTCAGCTGCCAGCTCGTGATTAACTGAAGCCCATTGATGAGGACCCCGCCGTGCGAGATAACCGCGCCCCGCGGCCTTCCGGCAACCGCTGCGGTGTGGATAATGATGAACGCGTCGTCCCCACTGACTTCGATTTCATCGGGCAGGCCGTCGTTTTGCGTCAAACAATCAAAGGCTGCGAATTCACCCGCCCCATCTCCCATAGAGTAGGTCCGGCCCGAGAGACCAAACCGTGAAATCAATGGCGCAGCCATTTCGTGAAAATTACTTCCCACGAACAGGACGCGGGGGGAGACATCGGAGATGACAAACTCGACTTCATCTGGCTTCAGACGCCAGTTTACGGGCACCATGACCGCTCCGATCCGCGCGGCCGCGCCATAGAGGTAGATGAACTCAGCGCTGTTTTCGGCCAGCACCGCAAGCCGATCCCCCTTCTCCACACCTGTAGCCGCCAGCCCGCAGGCAACCCTGTCCACTCGATCCAGCAATTGCCGGTGGGTGATCCGCTCGCCCTCCCAGATCAGAGCTACGCGCCCGCCATGGATCAATGCATTGCGTTTCAGCGCACTGTACACGGTGAATTGATACACACCCATATCAACCTCCTCCGGTTGGTTTTTCGTCCACGGTCGCGACCGGTGGGCTCGCGCCGAGCCTCAGGCTCTCATACCAACGACCATGCCCCGGTTTTGGGCACAACGAATCATGAAAGTCGTCGGCTTCGGCGAACACTCCGTGGCTTCGCCTCGGAGATGGGTATTAAGAGCGCCACGCTGCGCCATTCTGCGGAGGGGAAACTCCATCTCCCCTCCGCACCTCCCCATACGCACACCCGATAGCAGGCGCTTATTTATGGCGACGACTTTCATAAGAATGCACGAGCGGAGCAGGAGTCGGCCGGATGCCTCCCATGCTTCGGAGACATCCCGACTGACTGTAAGAGTCACTTCTTTGTAAACGCATCGGTATATGCAGCGCTCAGGCGTCTGCGGACCTCGGCAACAAGTCTCGGTACCTCGGTGAAATACTCTTTATCACAAACCATCGGTCTTTGTACTACAATCAACTCACAACCCGCGAAGCGTGCGGCTTCGATCTTTGCCGGCATTCCTCCAGCTTTGCCGCTGTCTTTGGTGACTACGACCCCGATGTTGAAGGCATGTATAACCTTGACGTTTTCCTCAAAAGAGAAAGGTCCCCGGCCGATTATGACGCTCTTCTGCTCGATTCCG
>JAIWNO010000047.1 GCA_020216785.1 Desulfomonile sp. | reverse complement strand
CTTCTCGATCTGTTTCCAGGGGCCCAGTTCATTCACATAGTACGCAACCCATACGACGTGTACCTATCCACAAAGAAGCTTTGGCGGAACTCCTTTTCGCTGGCCCACCTACAAGAGCCGGACCCGGACCAGATCGATGAGCTGATTCTTTCGTGGTACGTAGAGCTTTTTGAGCTGTTCGAACGCGATAGGGGGCTGATACCTGAGAGAAATCTCCATGAGCTTAAATACGAAGACCTCGACAGCGATCCGCTCGGCTGCCTGGAAGAAATCTACAGGAATTTGGAGATGCCCGGTTTTGAGCAACTCCGTGAGCGGGCGATCGCGTATCTCGCATCCATACGGGATTACACGAAAAACAAATATGAACTCGACTCCGAGACCCGCGAAAAGGTGGGCACGCGCTGGCGATCAACCTTTGACCGCTACGGCTACCCGCTTTGATCGGCTTCCCGGTCGCCTAGCGTGGCCGACTTCTCGATCCCGGCAAGCATCTTCAGGTCAAATCCTTCCTTGCGATTGCGGATGTCGTAGTAAAATACCACCAGGCAGACCGAACCGAAGAGGCCTGCCACCACACTTCCCGCCTGCTCCAAAATTTGGCTGATCACTTTTCCGACCATCGCCGGCGATTCGGGGAACAGTGCGGCAAGGAGTGCGGCGGGAGTGCTGAAAAGAAGCGAGATGGCAATATTAATAAAAAAGAACAGGTTCAGGAGAATTACCAGCCTCACAAAATAGTTTCTCGGCCACGAGCTTTCCGCCTTGCCTGAGAGGAGCCTCCAGCTTCGTCGCAGTGCTTGTCCATACGCCACGTCCTCAATGATCACTACCTTGTCGAACAACACCAGCTTGGTGAAGCCGTATAGCGGAACGAAAAGGAGAAACGGCCACGTAACGGCCGACCACCAGCCCGACGACGTCAGCAAGTTGGAAAGCATGTAAAAGCCCACACCAAGAACCAGCGCCGCGGCCGCCATGAGAAAGACCGTTGCCGAAAAAAGCATCGACGTGAGGAAGTACCGACCGAGCCTCTGAAACACAAAGTTGTATGCGGCGCGGATGCGGACGGTCCTGCCGAGATGCGCCAGCGATACCGCATGGATAACCGCTCCCGTTGAAATAAAAAAGAGCCCGATGATCGCGACCAGGGCCGACGGGATTGCCAGTGCAGCCACAATGATCGCCGTCCATGTCGCAGTCTCCCCGAGAGATTCGTGCGTAACCCCGTAAATTCCGACCACTGCGACAACCACGACGACAATCGCTATCACGGCGAGCCACGGGATCGCCACAATCCCGAGGAGCGGCCAAAAGTGGCGTCTACATAGGTGGAAGGTACGATCGAGGATGCCCCCGAGCGTAAGGGGCTCGATACTCAGAGCTGATTGGTCGGGGAAGGACAGCTCGGCGACACCTTCATAACGCCTTGTTGGAGTCGTCAAAGGTTCGAGCGGTTGCTCCTCCCTGGACGGAATCGGACGGAAGTCCGGCTCGGGCTCACGGGGCGGGCTCGGTGGGGCCTCCGGCGTCGTAGGAGCAATCTCAACAACCTCAGGTACAGGCTGACGCTCTTCAAGAGTTCCCGGCCCCTTGCTCTCCGGTATCTTCGGGGGAGGCGCTTCCGCTGCTATCTCGGGAAGCGGCGGGGCAACCTCCACTCGAGCGCCGCTTCGTTCCAGGAGCTTGCTTAGGCGAGCCGCGGCGGAGGGCGACGCGGAACGGGTGAGCGTCCACGGCAGTGAGTCGAGCCGTTTGATTATTTTTTCCACCGGCGCTCCGCGAGATATCCGCGCGATGATCTGGGCGGCCCCGGGTTTGCAGGAGTCGTCCGCAAAGCCGGTGATTACTATCGCATGACGTGTCTCGGATTGTTCTTCGGCCATGCCAACCCCCTTGTCGTGTTGTCAACCCCGTCTGCCTAGAGAACTCTCGTTCGCTCTTGGTAGGAGGCCGCGATCCGCTCGAGAAAAAGCTCGGGATCGCTCCCCACGGGGAGGGCCGCGTCCGACTTCGCCAGAAGACGCAAGCAGAGTTTTCGCGCAAGGTCCGCGCGGTGTTCCTGTTCAAGACCTTCTCGCCGCGCGAGGAATCGCACGACAATCCGGTAGTCGTTGGGCGTCATACTGTTGACCGCATAGCGCACTTCCGGAATATCTTCCGGCCCTGCAACAGCCTGGTCCGGCGCCGAGGGAGCGTTGACCGCCTCATCCATCACCACGAGCGTGCCGGCGGTGAGGTCCCCGAGACGCCTATTTCTGGAATCAAGGAACATCACCACAAGACCGATGGGATAGACTTCCGCCAATATGTCAACAAACCGAAGGATGTTGCGGATGGCCGTATCCACAAACGTAATGGGGCGGCCGTCCTTCCGGATCACGCGAATGCCCTGAAGTCTTTTCCCGGGCGTGGACCCACTCCAAAGATACTCGAACAGAATGAAGTATCCGCCCGTAGCAAGTCCGTACATCAAGATTGCCGCGGCTAACAACCAGCGTCCCAGCAGTTTTATGAGATCTTCGGGAACCGGCACACGGGGAAATACCCGGCCAAGAGCGAAATACGTGGTTATGGCGGCTGTGACGAGGACAAACAGAAGCAGGAGTTGTACCGCCTTGTCGATCAGATATGCGACGAAGCGCGTCCCAATCCCCGCGAGGCGAAATTGCAGCTCGTAGTGTTCGGGCGTTTCAATTACAACAGTTTGGAGCTTTTCTCTCACCGTGCTTCAGGGGGCATGGTATCATTACTATATTTTGTCGTAAGGGAGTGACTCGGCTGAATATAAACGAGTTCGTCCGAGAACGCAAAGTGGAATGGGAACGGCTCGAACGCATTGCCGAAAAGTTCGGGCCCGGCAGGGTGCCAAAACTCAATCGGGATGAGCTGTGGGAGCTGGGACGCCTCTATACGGCAGCGGTGGCCGATTTGGCCACTCTGCGGTCCGCACTGGTCGCGTCACCCGGTGAGAGTGATCTAGTCACGTACCTGAACGGGCTCGTGACGAGGATTCACGGCCTCATTTACCGGAAGCCTCCTTTCCGGTGGCCTTCCCTATGGCGTTTCTTTACCGCCGGATTTCCAGGGACAGTTCGCAGCGCCTGGGTGTACGTAGCGATCGCCGCCGGCATCTTTGGTTTCTTCGCAGCGGCGGGATTCGCCCTCGGACTGAAAGACGGCGGATTCGTGGAGTTGCTTGTGCCTCCGTCAATCATCGGAGAGGTTGAAAAGGGCAGGGTATGGTTCGCTGACCTTTATACGGCCGCTCCTCAGGCGTCGAGTTTCCTGATGACGCACAATGTGTCGGTCACCTTCCTCATTGTTGCATCGGGGATTACATTCGGAATCGGGACCATATACCTGCTTGCTCTGAATGGTTTGCTCCTGGGAACGGTGGCGGCATTGTGCCTCAACCACGGGCTATCGATGGCGTTATGGTCGTTCGTGCTGCCTCACGGGAGCCTGGAACTGTCCGCGGTGATCCTCGGCGGCGCCGCGGGGTTGATTCTGGGTCACGCGCTCATCGACCCGGGATCGTTCAGAAGAGCCGACGTGCTCTCCGTGCGAGGGCGCGAGGCGGGGGTAATTGCTCTTGGGTGCGTTCCGTTGCTCGTCGTGGCAGGAATCATCGAGGCGTTCGTTTCACCGTCGCGTTTGCCGGCCGTTGCGAAGCTCCTGCTGGCAGGTGTGCTGTTCGTGCTGCTGGTTGCGTTCCTCACGGTCTCGGGAAGCGAAACCACACCAAAACACCCCATGACGAAAGAATCGCAGAAGGCTCGCGAATCCATGTGATTCCGGCGGAAAGGATTTGAATGGAAACACGTTGTGAGTACTCCGTGCTCTCGATACCCTCCGACCCGTTCTATGCGGTGCTTGCCGCCAGATATGTGGGCGGTGTGGCGGGAAAGTTCGGATTCGACGTCGAAGAGCTGGAACAAATTGAGACCGCGGTCGAATTGACTGTGAGCAGGGTCATCCGGGAGTCTTTCGAACCCGGCGACCGGGCCGCGTTGGAAATCTCGTGCGAACGTGTTCCAGTAGGGCTCAAGGTGGTAATACGAGATCAGGGACAGCCGCTCGACCCTTCGGAGGTCGCCTGCCTCCTCGACGGGCCTTGCGAAGACGAGCAGCAAGAGACGCCATCAAGGCCTGCTGTCAGCGATCTTATGGACGAAGTGGCTTTTTACAACCTCGGCACGCGCGGGAAAGAGACCGTTCTCGTCAAATATCTCAAAGATCAAAGCATTACAAACTACCACGAAACTTGTGAGCTGGTGCCTTACCCGAAACTTGGCGGCCGCGACGCGGAGGCCCATATCGATGTTACGTGCACCGCGCGGGCAATGCTTCCATCCGAAGCCACGGAGGTCGCGAAGACTGTGTACAAGGCGTACGGTTATTCTTACGGCTACGACCAGGCCTATTATCCTGACCAGTTGGCAAAGCTCAATGCGCAAGGGGATGTGGTCTCTGTCGTCGCGGTAACTTCGCAAGGCGATATCGCGGGGCACTGCGCGCTCCTCTTTCACGACAAAGACGCGCGCATTGCCGAGCTTGGCATGGGTGTGGTGAAACCGGAATTTCGCTCGCTCGGATGCTTTTACCGGATGAACGAAGTCCTTGACGAGAAAGCCAAGCAAACCAATTTGGTCGGCGTCTTCGGCCAAGCTGTAACAAACCACACCTATTCGCAGAGAGTGGGCCACAAGGTTGGGCTCAAGGATTGCGCAATCATTTTGGCGTACCTTCCGGACACGGTCACATTCAAAGGCATTAGCGAGCGGCTCCCGCAGCGGGACAGCGTGGTCGTACACTTCAAGTACTTGCAGCAGCCCGCGGAGATCACGATTTATCCTCCACCGCACCACGAGGCGATAATTCAACAGTTGTACGCCAATCTGGGTGCGGCGTCCACGACCGCCTCCGTTTCCGGATTGGGGCAGGCGCCGGCAGGGGGGTCTCACATCAAGACCTGGGTAATCGGACAACTGAGCTTCGCGCGCATTGAGATCCAACAGTACGGCTCCGACGTGATCCGCGAAGTGAAATCGCGTCTTCGCGACCTGCGCCTGGAGCGAATGGACGCGATCAACCTCTATTTGGATCTATCGGACCCGCTGACCGCCGTCATGAGCGAGCGATTCGAAGAACTGGGGTTCTTTTTCGCGGGAATACTGCCCGCAGCGGCTCGTCGGGGCGACGCGTTAATCTTGCAGTACCTCAACAATGTAGCACTCAACTATGACATGATCCGGCTGGATTCGGACTTAGCCAAGGATTTACTGGCCTATATCAAGAGTCACGATCCGAATGTCATATGATGACGGATCGGTCGTAGTGCTTCTCCGACATGGGCCAAGATGCGGGATTGAAAATCCCCCCTAACCCACCTTTATTAAAGGGGGAATGCGGCCCCTCTTCGCAGAGGGGACAGGGGATTTCTCTTGGGGGTTACGGCGATTCAGAAACGTCGCACGAATGTATATGCGTGCTGCAGCCGCTTGCTCAACTCGTGGCACTCCTTAACCAGCGCCGTTCCCGTCACCTCCCGGAACACTCCCCGATTTCTTCTCTGCGAGCGGAAAATCGATAACGAATTCGGAGCCGCCGTTCAGCATGCACTCTTGCGGAAATGTGCACAGGGGGCAGTGATCCGCATCGCCGCAAATGCTCGTTGACGCCTGCACAACATGGTTGCATCGCCGGCTCGTAAAAGAGATCTTAAATCCATAGATCTCCGAAAACATCCGTATACGCAGCAAGTCCATTCCTTTGCCGCCCGCGTTGAACGAGTAGGGGCGGCCCGTAGAGTACGAGTCGGTATCCTGGACCGGGTAAAAGCCCTCGAAAATCCGTTCCTGGGCATCTTCGGGAATGCCGATACCCGTATCCTTGACGGAAAAGATGTACCGGTCGTCCCGGGTGCGGCCCTTGACCTTTACGAGACCTCCGTCGGGAGTGGCTTCAATTGCATTACGGATGAGGCCTTCCATTATCGCCTGGAGCACATGGCCCGGAATCAGCAGCTCCGCTGTGTTCTCCAAGTCTTCCTGAATGGTCAGGCGCCGTTGTTCGCGGTCAGCTTGTCCGCGGCAGTAATTCAGTACGTCGAGGCCGAAATTCCGCACATTTATCCGTTCCGGCTCATCATTTCGGAGAGGAAAGGTCTTCTCCAACCACTTGCGAATCACTTTCGACGCATGGTCGATCTCCGGAGTCCTTTCCGCCTGGACGTCCATAAGCGTCAGGGCTGCGTCCAGGAAATCGGTGATCATGCGGCGTTCCCAGGTATACCCCGTCATCATGATGCTTTCCACCTGCGACTCAAGCCGATTGAGGCTTTGCACATGACGGTTCATCCTGCTGAGGGCAGAATCGAAACCCTCGATGCCCCGCTCCTTGAGCCGCCGCTCCATGGTGGCCAGGGTCCCCCTGATAATGGCGAGCGGAGTGCGCAACTCATGTGACAAGTGGTTGAGGATTTTGGATTTGGCCCGGTTCAGATCTTCCAGTTCACGATACGAGTCGAGCAGCTCCTGGAAGAACGTGGCATTCTCTACCGCCATCGCCACGACTCCGGCCAGCGACGAGCAGAGGTGGATGTCTTCTTCGGAAAACTGCCCCCGCTTCTTGTTCATCACAACGAGCACGCCGATGGTACCCTCACGGGTGTTGAGCGGGACAATAATCTCGTTGCGGACGTGGAACCCGGATCGCGTCTCAAATTCAGTGAAAAATAGGGGGTCCTTCGATGGGTCGTTGAGCATGACGGGTTCGCCGGTCCTGTAAACACGTCCACTGATGCTATTCTCAACAGGGAGCCGAAGGTTCGCGGCCTGCCGATTAATAAGTCCTTTCTCGTCCTGAACTTCCCGCCAGTAAAGGTCCTTGCGCTTCTCGTCGTAGAGCACCACTCCCGCGGCTTCGGTTTCCATGGCCCTTGTCAGTTCGGCCACCACGACCTCAAGCAGATGGTCAAGGTCCATCGTCGTGGCCAATGCCATGCTCGATCGGTAGAGCATCTCCAGATTTTCGCGGGACCTCTTGAGCTTTTCGTACACGGTCGCGTTCTCGATGGCGAGGGCGATAATGGTGGCCATTGAACCGGCGAGCGCCTCGTCCTCCTCGGTGAAATCGCCGCCGATCTTGTTCATGATCATGAGCACGCCGATGGTTTTGTCACGTGCGTTGAGAGGCGCCTGCAGGACCTTCTTGATCTGGAACCCCGTCTTTCTCGTCACCTCCGGATAATAGCGCGGGTCCTTGGCCGTATCGTTCACCCGAGCAGGACGGCCATGGGTGAAAACCCAGCCTGCAATACTCCTATCGATGGGAAGGCGCAGCTCGGCGGACCGGGGACCCAACAGATCTCGGGCATCCTTGACTTCCTGCCAGTAGAGGTCCCCTCGACTCTCATCGTAGAGGAGAATCCCCGCCCCCTCCGAAAGCATGGCTTTGTTGACTTCGTCAATGACTATGCGGAGCAGTTGGTTAAGGTCGCGGACAGAGGCGACAGCGTGCGCGATGTTGTAGAGGATCGAAAGCTCGAACAGCTCCCGCTGCTCCGCGTCCATTTCCTTGTCGATAATGCTGCCGAGCGCCTTTTCAAGCTCTTTTACACGGTTTTCAAGTTGCTCGTATGTCGGCTTGGACATTCAACAGGCTCCTGAACTGTGCGCGCCTCACCCGTGCGAGAAATCGCGGCTGCCCACAACAGCGCGGGACACATCCCGGAAATTATTCACCCCAGTAAAGAACTCTCTCATCATGATTACCCACAAGTACAGCCCCTTTCGCGTAAGCCTGAAAGTGCCGCCGTCTTTCACGAGTCCCCCGACCATGCTGAAGAAACTGACCTCCTTGCGGAGGCTCTTGAGAAATCGTCCACCGAACTTCTCCTCTGCGCGGGAAACATCCAGGGACGTACTGAACAACTTCATGACAAAATCGTACTGAATCCGATCGCGCTCAGAGAAGCGTTTGCGACCCTTCAGCGGCAGCTTTCCCTCGCTGACCGACCGGATGTACTCAGGAATCGAAAAAGTGTCCGACAGCACCGTGCCCTCCACGTAACCGAACGACCCCGACCCGACACCCACATATTCATCGTGGTCCACGATATACTCGTCAATCATGCTCTTCTTACGCGAGAAGCACCACGCGGTCCCGGGCGTGTAATCCGTCTCGAGCCCATCGAGGATCACTTTGTACAATAATTTCTCCTGCCGGTAGCTGATGGGGCCGAATATCCGGGCAAGCTCGCGGCGGGTGGCACTGGAGACCATAAGCGGGTAGAAAGTCACTTGGTCCGCGTTGATGCTTTTAATGACTGCAAGGTCGCGTTTGAGCATTTCCTCTGTCTGTGACGGAAAATTGAAGATCATATCTACATTCAGGGTGTCAAACGCGCCCATGTATCGTTCGAGGCGACTCTTGATCTCTGCTCCGCTCCCATACTTGTGATACCGGGCCATCTTTCGGAGCAGCTCATCCTCAAAGCTCTGAACACCGACCGACAGCCGGTTCACCCCGCCGTCTCTGAGAATTCCGACAATGTCGTCCCGCAGATGATTTGGGTTGGTCTCCAGCGAAATCTCCTTGACCGGAAAGTCGCGACGCAGCTCGTCAAGCAGCACTGCCATCTCCGCGGGCATCACCGTGGGTGTGCCGCCTCCCACATACACAGCGGAAAAGCTGTAGCCGAGATCGCGATACATACGGATCTCTTGTCGCAGCGCCTCGAAATACCGGCTCGCAAGGTCCCGCTCGAACGGGACCCGGTTGAACGAGCAGTACGGGCAGAGTTCCTCACAGAACGGGATATGGACGTAAAGCAGATAGTCTTTTCCCGCCCGCGGCGCGGGAGGGCTCAACTCGCCGAAATCGGTCAGCTGGAGCACCCGCGCGTACGTGCGCTTGAGATAGGTTGTCATGGCCCATTCGAGGATCATGCAGTCAGATGCCTTGCCTTATCGTTTTCGAGACCGAGCGCATGACTGTATCCGCTTTTCCCGTTCTCGACAAGACCAATTATTATGACAGGAACGGCGTAATAAGCCAATCGCTTTCGGATATGGGGAACCGATCTGCCGTTCTGCAGGGCAGGCTCACCAGCCTGCCCTGCAAGATCATTCACCATCTTCATCGCCGTGGCGGAATCGCCGCAACTGTCCCGTAATGATGACAAATCCTTTGCAGATCGTTTCACCATCGTCGGGCGCGCCAAGGGTAGCGGTCATCTTCAGAATCCGCCCAACTCCTGTACATGGGCCGCTTGGAAAAGAAACGGACCAGGATTACACCCGAGATGAACCCGCCGATGTGCGCCCAGTAGGCCACTCCGGTTTGATCTCCGACGGAGCCGAGCTCCGACGCGCCGCTCATAAATTGAAATACGAACCATAGGACGAGAAACAGGAATGCCGGTATCTCCATGAAGAAAATGAAGACCAGTGTGTAGATCTTCGCGAAGGGATAACTGACTAGATACGCGCCCAACACCCCGGAGATCGCGCCGCTTGCGCCGACAAGCGGCACCTTCGAGGTCGGATGCAGAATCAGGTGAGCCAGGGCCGCGATCACCCCGCACAGAATGTAAAAGGCCAGGAAGCGGCCATGCCCCAGGCGGTCCTCCACATTGTCCCCGAAGATCCAGAGAAACCACATGTTCCAGATGAGGTGCAGCCACCCGCCGTGCATGAACATCGAGGCAAAAAGCGGATAAATCGCGTTGCCTACAATCCCGCCGTCCAACCGGTACGAGACCCAAAACCTCAACGGCGTCAGCCCGTACTCAAACACAAATCTGTCCAGGTTTCTCCCGAAGGACAGCTCGTACAGCCATATCAGCACGTTGAGCACAATCAATGCCAGCGTGACCGCGGGAAACATCGCCGACCGATTGCTATCTCTCAGCGGAATCATGCGATCCTCATGCTTTCACAGATGACTGTGTCCCCGGACTGGCGCATCACGGCATGAAATTCCCGGATTGTCC
>JAIWNO010000046.1 GCA_020216785.1 Desulfomonile sp. | reverse complement strand
ACTTCATCACAAGCGTCCTTGAAGACCTGAAGCAAAGCCGCGATATCGATCTGGGGCGGGCCCAATCAGTGATCCTCAGGCCGACCGACTACTTCGACGCTCGGGCCAAGTCTGAATTCCTGGAGCAGTGCATTCACGGATCGATGGTTCCCGACGTAACGGTCTTCAACACCGCGTGGCTCATTGAAAAGGATATCAGCGAATTCTATGCGGCAGCCGCCGAGAAAGCCGAGGGTAAAGCCCGCGAGGCCCTTATGATGCTGGCGCAGTGGGAAAAGGAGCACGAGCGCTTCTTCCGCGATTTCCGAGACAAGCTTTCCGAAGTCTATGCAAACATGCCGTGGGGTGGCTGAACAGCTTCCCCGCCGATTCCCACCATCCTTCGAGGAGCGCGTGCATGACTATTCGGATCGAAGAGTATCACCGGCAGACGCGTTACGCGCGGTACGACCTTGGAGGAAGGGGGCTTGATCTAGGCACGCAGCCCAAGGTTTTCAAGACCTATCCAGGTCTTGCAAACGTCCCGTTGCCGCCTGTTCTGGCCCATCCCGAGGACGCGCTCTCGTCCGTGATTCATCAGTGCGCCGCATCGGAAGGGACTTCCCGGCTCGCTGTCGATTGTCTCGCTCAGATCATTCTGCTCACTCATTGCCTCACCGCCAAAGCTCGGTACGGCGGCGAGGAATTCTATTACCGCAGCGTTGCGTCGGCCGGCGCGTTGTACCCCTTCGAGCTATATGTGGGGGTCCGCGGGGTGGAGGGGCTGGCCGATGGTCTCTATCACCACAGCGTGGAGCTTCACGCGCTCACTCTCCTGCGACAAGGAGATGTTGCGGCCACGCTCATCGGAGCGTTCCCCTGGGGGCCTGGTACTTCACCCCCGCTCATTTTCTTCCTGACGTCGATTTTTTATCGCAGTTCATGGAAGTACCGCGACCGGGCATATCGGTATGATCTTCTGGATACCGGTCATTTGGCCGAAAATCTCTGTCTCGCTCTGCAAGCGCTCCGTCTTCCGTACACGCTCTCCTACGATTTCGACGATAACAAAGTGAATGAAGCCTTGTGCGTCGACCCCGATCGAGAAGTCTGTCTCGCAGTTGCGTCGGCCGGCGGGGCAAACACTCGGGCAAACGACGCGGTGACGCTTTCCGAATCGGCAGCAGAATTGCGGGATGCGAGTCGAGTTGCGGTACGGGAAGCGGGATCTCCATTTATCAAAGAGACCCACATCGCCACAAGCAAGAAGGAGCAGCCCTCAGAGCCACTTCCGAAGATGCTTGACCACCTGGGCCTGAAGATGGAGGGGGCTTTCGAAAAGCTCCCGCCGTCCAAGTCCTGGCCCGAAGTCATGAGCTACGCGCAGGCGGTGTTCAAGCGTCGATCCAACCGGAACTTCGTGCCGACCGAACTTCCGGCGCGATACTTCGTCTCTTTGATGGAACTGATTGTTGCAGTACATAAGCGCGACCACGAGCCGGAAGTCCCGCAGGCCACTCCGGCAGTGGGGGTCATTGTCGGGAGCGTCCAGGATGTAGACCCTGGCTTTTACCTTTTCGATCCCACCGAGAATTCACTCGGCCTCGTCTCCGCCGGGCCCCTCATTGAGGTTTCCGCCCACGCCTGCCTCGACCAGCAATGGTTGAGAAACTGCGCGCTTCATTTTCTCTTCCTGGCGAACCTGGAGCACCTGGAAAAGACGTATGGCCCTCGAGGGTATCGACATGTCATGTTGACCGCGGGGCGTCTTGGCCAGGCGATTTATCTCGGGGCCACGGCGATGAGGCTCGGATGCTGCGGTATTGGCGCATTCTATGATGACGAGGCTGCTCGAATGCTCGGTCTGAACGAGCACTCCTATCTGTTGTACCTCGTCGGCGTGGGTCCGCTGAGGAAATGGGCGGAGAGAGGGGGACAATAGCGATGTTTGAAAAACTCAAAAAAATAATTGAGCCTGTAGAATCCGTGTCTGCCGACGCTGCGGCCGAATTCATGGCCAAAGCAAAGGAAGGTACTTTCACGCTGCTGGACGTGAGGCAGCCCAAGGAGTACGAGCGAGGCCATATCCCCGGCGCTGTTCTCATCCCGTTGCCTCAGCTGTCCGACTCGCTGGACCAGCTCGACCCGGAGAAGCCCGTGGTGGTCTATTGCGCGATCGGTGGCCGCAGTCGCGTTGCTGCGCACTTGCTCGCCGGCAAGGGCTTCAAGACCGTGTATAACATAAAGGGCGGAATTATGGCCTGGAACAGTCGAGTGGCCGAGGGTCCCGCGGAGCTGAATCTTGATCTCATCCATGGAGACGAATCGCCCGCAGAGATCATCGCGTTGGCCTACGGCATGGAAACGAGCCTTAGCGATTTCTATCGCGCAATGATCCAGCGCGTGACCGACGAAGAAGTCGCGGCGCTTTTGGACAAACTCGCTGCCATCGAAGACAAGCACAAGCAATACCTTCTCGATCTGCACCGGACTGTGATCGGAGCTGAGCCGGACGTGATCGGCTTGGAGTCGTCGGCGAACAGGCGCATTGTCGAAGGAGGCTTCGACGCAGCCACCCTTGCAGAGAAGAACCAGCGTATTATGCAGACCGTCACGGGTGTGCTGGAACTGGCCATGATGTTGGAGACGCACGTGCTTGACTTGTACCTCCGTTTTGCCGGAAGCATCCGAGAGAACGCAGGCCGGCAGACACTCTTTGCGATTGCCGATGAAGAGAAGGCCCACCTTGCCGCCCTGGGCAAACTTATGGAGGAAAGGACGGTCTAGTAGATCGATTCAGAAATGGCTTTACGTGGTCGTCATCCACGGCCTTGGGTACGGCGCGGATCTGAGACCCGCCCTACAAAGCATATCACGCTGTTCAATTCCTCACGTCGTCTCCGGCAACGTGGCAAGCTACTTACGAAACGATCTACTAGTAGACTGATTCAGAAACACGTGTACGTTCTCGTCATCGGCAAACCTGGGCTCGCCGCGGGACTGACTGAGACCTGCCGCTACAAAAGCATGTCGCGCTATTCATCGCCGCACCTTTCCAGAGCTTTGGTGCTAACGCTCTTACAAATCGATCCGCCGGCTGCATTCCGTGCGCTTCATACCGATGCATCGCGAAGACAGTGACATGGCTGTTGTAGCGGCGCACCCGGAGGTGTGCCTGGAAGCCGGGCCGACCCATGGGTCGGCCCCTACCGGACGTCGTTAATGTTAGGTGTTTGAAAACGCATTGGTATCAGCGCACGGCTGCCCTGCTACGCCCTCCGGCCGAAAATCTGTTGCAGGGGTGCGGATTAACTGAGCCGGCGGCCCCATCCACGTAACTGGGTCGTCACACTGAGACGCGATTCCATGTTGACGGAACTTGTTGGATCTGTTAGGGATCGCGCAGAAAGTTGCTGTGATCTCCGATTATGTGCTCGGCGACTAAAGTGAGAAATTTGGAAGCACAGTGGCTTTATGGCATCGTGCCGGTATCGCCAAGGTCGGAGGAGCGATGTCCAGAAAAGATCAATTCCTGTGGGCGGTTCAAACGGGATGCCTCGTGCGGGCCCTTAAAGACGACTGGGACATGGGCCACCCTATCAGGATCATGGCCACCGCTTGCAAAGTACCGGAAGAAGCCATCCCGGAAGACATTGACGACGCGGCGTTTTCCTTCCTTCAGTGGCAATTCAAGTTCGGAGCTGCCGACGACGAAAACAAACCTCCGACCTGGCTTTTGCCCTTTCTGAAGGGCGACGGATCAGACCCCGACTCTTTGCAATTGTGACGTCGCTTCCTACCCCATATTCCGCTTGGACCCTGTAAGTCTCCACCTCGGCTGCCAAGGGCCTTCTGGCCCGTGTTAATGATTCGCAGCGTCGGCCTGAGAGGTCGAGCTTGACACCGCGTCGAGTTGTGTGTATTTTGCAAAAACGTGGCATGATCCAAGCACAAATCAGCGATGAGCATATACACTTCATGTAAGCTATGACCATCGACGAATTCTCAGAGGGTGATTCGTTCCTTCATCGGTTGGACCCGCGGGTTAAGATCACGATCACAGCCGTGTTCTCCTTGGTGGTGGCGCTCGAGCAGTCGATCTTCGCGGCCGCGGCCGCGGTGATGCTGCCGACCGCGGTGTTTATTGCGGCGCGGGCGCCGCTGTGGGAGATGCTCAAGCGACTGGCGGCGGTCAATGGGTTCATTCTCTTTCTTTGGTTCTTTCTTCCGTTCACCCATCCAGGTGAAGTCTTGGCTTCTTTCGGTCCGGTAAGCGCGACACGCGACGGGTTGATGCTCGCGCTTCTCCTCACCTTTAAGTCAAATGCTATCGTGCTTGCGGTCATCACGTTTTTAGGAACTTCGTCGGTGTTCAGTCTAATGAGCGCGCTCAGTTCGATGGGGCTGCCGGACAAGCTGACGCACCTCTTTTTTTTCTGCTACCGGTACGTGCATGTGGTCCACGAGGAGTACCATCGGCTGGTGACTGCTATGAAAGTGCGATCATTTCGGCCGAGAACAAATGTCCACACTTATCGCTCATATGCGTATCTCGTGGGAATGCTCCTCGTCCGGAGCTTCGAGAGGGCGGGCAGAATTGCGTCGGCAATGAAATGCCGCGGCTTCAAGGGGAAGTTCTATCTTCTGCATCAACCCGCCATGAAGGGCAGCGACTACCTGGCCGCCGCGTCCGGCGCTGCACTCTCAGTCTTGTTGCTGGTTCTCTGATGATACATCTGAAGAACCTGAGTTTCCGGTACAATTCCCGCTACGTGCTCAAGGGGATTGACTTCTCTATGGAGCGCGGAGACCGGATCGGAGTGGTGGGCCCAAACGGATCCGGAAAGACCACCCTGGCGCTCATTATCATGGGTTTGCTCACTCCTGAATGTGGGGAAGTAGAAATATTCGGCCGAACACGGCGCGTTGACGCGGATTTCCACGAGGTGCGCCGACGCATCGGTTTCCTCTTTCAAGATCCGGATGACCAGCTATTCTGCCCAACTGTTCTTGAGGATGTGGCGTTCGGCCCACTGAATCTCGACAAAACTCCCGAAGAGGTCCGGCGTATCGTTTCTTGCACCCTGGAGTCGTTGCGACTCAAGGGCTATGAAAACCGAGTCACGCATCAGCTCTCCGGCGGCGAGAAACGCCTTGTGTCGCTCGCAACGGTTCTCGCCATGGAACCGGAAGCTCTCATCCTTGACGAACCCACCACAGGACTCGATGAAGAGACCACCGGGCGGCTCGTGGATATTCTTACCGAGTCGAACCTCAGCTACATGGTGATATCGCACGACAGGGACTTCCTTATCCGCACCACCGCCAGGTTGGTGGCCCTCCGAGAGGGGCGGTTGCAGGAACTCGATCCGCCGGCCTCGTCCTGGCAGTCTGTATCGAGCGGGTGATACATGCGGCGTCCCTCCGCTGCATTGCGGCCCGCAGCCGCATGAGAGGCAAAGTCCATTTACGCGGGACGGATTGACAGGCGGAGGCATGGGCTGTGGTAAGGAAGAACAATCCCTGTTCGCAAAGAAGGCATTGAGCCGGCGTTGACGGTAAGGCCCCTGAAAGTGCCCCGCACTGGTGAGCCGTTACGATTTTTTCCACTTTCTTTTTGACTTGCCCGACAAATTTGTGTACTGTCGGTCCCGAGCTATTCCCGTTTTTCTTCCGCCGACTTCCCGAACGTAGAGCACGACGGGAGGTTTTCTATGCAACATAGCAAGAATAGATGCGAATGTGGAGTGCCGAGCGTCTACTGTTTGGTAGCCCGGACAGGTAGGGTCCGGCTCGGAGGAAACGGTGCCGTCCCGGCGATGCGACTGATGCCGCTCGTCTGACGGCTTATTAGTATTGGCTCTGACCCGTATTACTGAATGGGTCACAATTGCAACCAGGACCACAGAATCAACACAGGTCGATCCGCATTCTGTGATGTCTATCTGTATCATACGGATGACAACGGCATGATTCGCAGAACCCGGATTCAGTGTACACGAAAGCCGCCTGTCCTCTCTTCAGGAAAGGGTGAACGGGAACGGGCTTGCGTTCACGGCGATGGTATTTACGCAGCCGATGTAGGGACAAACCGCGTGTCTGCCCGTATTGGGCACACACGCAAGTGCGCCCCTAAAGCTGCATTGTATCATCTTGAACGCGAGGTCCTCTCAGGTGACATCCTTGCGTAGAGGGACAAGCCCTCTTTTCCCTCCTGTAAAGGGGGGAGGAGGATTTTGATCGCTGCCGATGTGCCATCCGTGAGCGCACATTAGTCCAAAGGCTGCATTATTCAGGCTTTTTAACGGAATTCATATGGAGACAGGGAGTGTACCATGAGAAGGATCCTCATCCTCATCGCGCTAGGGGTCGTTGCGGCCGTGGGCACGGTCCACGCTGCATCCAAAGTGGACCCCAAGCTCTATGGAGCGCCCGAGGGGCAGGTCTGTATCAAGTGCCACGAATTGAAGACACCCGGTCTGTTCAAGCTGTGGCGCTCGGGCAAGATGGGACAGGCGGGAGTGAACTGCTACGACTGCCACAAAGCAGAGAAGAAGACCGACACTACGCCGGGCGATCCCGACGGGTACGACCATAGAGGCTTCTGGATCGCCACGCTCGTCTCGCCCAAGGACTGCTCCCGATGCCACAAGGAGCAGTTTGATCAGCAGCAGGCGTCGCATCACGCCAAGGGCGCGGACATTCTCAACTCTCTGGACAACTATCTCGGCACGGTCGTCGGAGGCCCCGCGTGTGAAAAGACGGGTTGCCGCCAGTGCCACGGCTCCAATATCAAGGTTCTCAAGGACGGAAAGCTCGACCCCTCCACGTGGCCAAATACCGGCATCGGGCGTATCAACCCTGACGGGAGCAAGGGGAGCTGCTCCGCGTGCCACACTCGGCATCGCTTCTCCAAAGAACAGGCCAGACGCCCCGATGCGTGCGGCAAGTGTCATTTAGGACCCGATCATCCTCAGATGGAAGTGTATACCGAGTCCAAGCACGGTATCTTGTATCAAGCGTTTCGGGACAAGATGAACATGGATAAGGGCGAATGGGTTGTTGGCGTGGATTATCAGGACACAGCAACCTGCGCGACCTGCCACATCTCCGCCACCCCGAACCAGGGCAAGACCCACGACGTGGGGGAGCGTATCTCCTGGACGCTCAGGCCGCCAATTTCCAAAAAACTCGAAAGGTGGAAGCAGAAACGGGAAAACATGAAGGACGTGTGCCGCCAGTGTCACAGCGACTTCATGGTGGACAACTTCTACGCCCAGTTTGACGAACTGGTCACCCTTTACAACGACAAATTTGCGATCCCGGCCACTAATGTCCGTCAGAAGCTCATCGATATGGGTAAGCTCACGCCGGCGGATTTCGACGACAAGCTGGATTGGATCTACTACGAGCTATGGCACCACGAAGGCCGCCGGGGCCGTCACGGCGCATCCATGATGGGACCGGACTACACGTGGTGGCATGGGATGTACGAGGTCGCCAAGCATTTCTACCTGTATTTCATTCCCGAGGTGGAGCGCGTCATGGGCGGCAAAGAAGCTGCGGCGCCCATATTGAACGAACTCGTGTTCAAGGACCCGCTCCATCGTTGGTACAAGGAAGGCATGAGCAAGGAACAGCTGGAGCGGCTCCAGAAATTCTATCAAGATCGGTACGGCGGCAAAGAGGCCAAATAGCCTGCTCGTATCCATCTCATCCACAAGGGCCGACTCATGAAGCGATTCCTGGTACGCCATTTTTTGAACATGGTTACATATCCTGGTCGGAGGAGATTGCTTCGCTTCGCTCGCAACGACAAGTCCGAACCTGTCATTGCGAGGAGCGGAGCGACGAAGCAATCTCCAACAGGCAACATACGTGACCGAACTTATCAAGCCGGACACTTAGGGATTGCTGCGTTGGTCATTGTCGGTGCAGCGACGCTGGGTTGGTTTGTCTGGAGTTTTGGTCCTGGCCCCGCCCGCGCGCAAACCGAACAACCAGTGGAGGTGTCGCCTGAAGCTCCAACCGCGGACGCGGGCAAGGAATTCCCGGTGCCGCTGAAGCCGCTTCCGAAGACCATTACACCGTGCCGTGCCTGCCACGGACCGGAAAAGGACTTCCCGGTGAATCCTCAGCGCCGGGAGGATTTGCTGGTCCACCGCAATATCCTGGTCAACCACGGAGGAGTTCGGGTCTGGTGCCTCGATTGCCACCATCCGGACAACCGCAATTATCTTTTGCCGCTCAGTGACGGGAGACTCATCCCCTTCGAGCAGTCGTACCTGTTGTGCGGAAAATGCCACGGCACCAAGTTCCGTGACTGGCGAAACGGGATCCACGGTAAACGGGGAGGCTACTGGAACGGCGAAAAGACTTACTTCCTGTGCGTGACCTGCCACAATCCGCACACACCAAGGTACAAGCCGATCGAGCCTATGCCGCCGCCGCAAAAGCCCTGGACACCCAAAGAAACTGCGCGAAAAGCGGGCTCGCACTGAAAGTTGGATATCATGAGCGATCGAGACGACAACCCTATCGACGAACGGACGGATAAAGCGCCCGACGCGGAGGAAGCGGGTACGGGCAGGCGCGGATTTCTTGCGGGAATGGCCGGTCTGGTCGGCGCAACCATGCTTGCGTCATGTTCGTGGCAGGAGTTCTTCCAGCAGCAATTTACACGATTGACCAAAGAAGAGGTTCAGCAGACGGTCGAGCGCCTCAAGGCCGAATATCGGGCGAAGTACGGCATGGACTTCGTAGTCGGGACTGAAGCGCCGATCGATGGGACACTTTTCGCGTATGCGCTCGACATCCAACGGTGCATAGGCTGCCGGCAATGCGTGTACGGCTGCGTGCAGGAGAACAACCTCTCGCGTGACCCGCAGATCCAGTACATCCGGGTGCTGAGGTTCAAAGACGGCAATATGGACCTCGAACAGTCGACGATCTACTACGACCCGGAAGAGGTCCCCGAAAAGGGCTATTACTACATGCCGGTTCAGTGCCAGCACTGCGCGAATGCGCCCTGCACCAAGGTGTGCCCCGTCCGGGCCACATGGACGGAACCGGACGGGATTGTAGTTGTTGACTACAACTGGTGCATCGGGTGCCGGTACTGTATGGCTGCGTGTCCGTACATGGGGCGTTGGTTCAACTATACGGACCCGAAAATCCCCATCGACCAGATCAACCCCGTAACACACTACCTCGGCAACCGGCCCCGAATGCGAAATGTTGTCGAAAAGTGCACATTTTGTATCCAGCGGGTGCGAGTGGGCAAGTACCCGATGTGCGTAGAAGTTTGCCCGGTAGGCGCGCGAAAGTTCGGCAACCTGCTTGATCCCGATAGCGAAATCAACCGCATTATTCAGACAAAGCGCGTATTCCGCCTCAAAGAAGAGCTGAACACGCAGCCGAAGTTTTATTACTTCTTCGCGACGTGAGGAGTGAGCGACTTCATGGAGAGATCCGGGTTCATCGTTCAGGCAGGCAGGCGATTGGTTGTCGGCCCTCCTGTGTATTACGGCTGGGTGGGACTCCTGCTTGTGCTCGCCGCATTGGGCGTCACCGCGTATACGCACCAACTCAGGGTAGGGCTCATTGCAACCGGCATGACGAGCTACGTTTCGTGGGGTTTTTACATTGGCAACTTCACATTCCTGGTCGGAGTGGCTGCGGCCGCGGTGCTGCTCATCATTCCCGCGTACCTGTACGATTTCGGGCCGATCAAAGATATCGTGATCGTCGGCGAGGCGCTGGCGGTCAGCGCAATCCTCATGTGCATGATGTTCGTCACCGCGGACTTGGGCCGGCCCGACCGCATTTGGCACCTCATTCCCGGATGGGGGATCTTGAACCTCCCGCGATCGCTTCTGGGCTGGGACATCGTGGTGCTGAACGGGTATCTGTTCCTAAACATCCTTATCCCCGGCTACATCCTCTGGAAATCGTACAACGACAAGCCGGTGAATATGCGGCTCATTCTGCCGTTCATTCTCCTGTCGATCCCGTGGGCGGT
>JAIWNO010000045.1 GCA_020216785.1 Desulfomonile sp. | reverse complement strand
GAGCATCCATACGGTGACTGCGTTTATCTACAACGGTCTGGCGGCTCGCCCGTTTTGGAACGCGTCGATCCTCGCACCGCGCTTCCTGGCGTCCGCTTTTTGCTCAGGCCCGGCACTGGTGATATTACTGTACCAAATCGTGAGGAAGTATACCAAGTTCCACGTCACTGACGAGGCGCTTTTCAAGATAGCGGAGATGATCGCGGCAGCGATGGCGATCAACCTTTTCCTGTTGGGAGCTGAATTCTTCAAGGAACTGTACTCGGACACTCATCATCTTGCCCCTCTCGTATATCTCTATGCGGGACTTCACGGAAAGGCGATGCTGGTTCCGTGGATCTGGACTGCGTTCACGTTCAACGTGGCCGCGTTTGTGATCTTCATCATTCCAGCGACCCGAAAGAGCTTCGTAACGCTCAACCTTGGATGCGTGCTCATCATCGTGGGCATTTGGATCGAGAAAGGGATCGGACTGATCGTTCCGGGCTTCATCCCGGCGCCGCTCGGCGAAGTATGGGAATACGTCCCGACCGGCGTGGAGCTGTTGGTCACCATGGGAATCTGGTCTATCGGACTGCTGGTGCTGACACTGATCCTGAAGGTGATCATCCCTATCGAGACGGGCGAGATGACCCGGAAAAGCAGGACGATGTGATTCTGGCGGGAGTTCGACGATGAACCTGAGAAGTTATTTAGAGGATCGATTCGGGAGTACGTTTACATTCGCGTCAGTGACGATCTTGGGTAGGGGCGGGTCTGAGCCCCCCCTCTACAAAGCATGTCGAAATGTTCAACATCTAACGATGCCTGTAGGCAAAGTGACAAGGTGCCTACGAAACGATCCATTAGCAGCTCGCATTTCAATGATGGTCGCTCTCTGCCTGATTGGAGCGATTGCATTGTCACCGACGCCTGTCTGCGGTCAGGATAAACCCGATGCACCGGCCGATTTACAGGCGCTCGATAAGGCGCTTGGCAGTCCAGACCCTATGGTGGCTTATCAGGCAGCGGACCAGCTCAAGACGCGCGTCGGCGTCACCAAAGAAGCCGTTCCTATACTCGCCAAAGCAATTAAGAGTCCCCACGAGCTGGTGCGGTTGCGGGTAATCGAGGCACTATCGGAACTCGGACCGGATTCGGCCCCAGCCGTGCCGGCGCTCGCAGAGGCCCTGAAGGATCAGGACGCAATGGTCCGTGAGGCGGCTGCGCTGGCCTTGTTCGCGGTCGGTAAGGAGGCTGTGCCCGCGATGCCGGGCCTTGTCGCAGCTCTGATCGATGAGAGCAAGAACGTCCGAGACGCAGCTATACTCGCGCTAACGAAATTGGGGCCCGCCGCTGTACCGAACCTGACAAAAGCGCTCGCGGACAGCAACGCCACAAGGCAGATGGCGGCCGCCGAGGCCCTCGGACGGATGGGCACACCTGCCGTTCCAGCACTGATTGAAATACTCAAGCGCGGAAGCCCGGCTTCGGCCGAGGCCGGTGTCAAGGCGCTCGCCCGCGTCGGCCATCCGGCTGTAGGGCCGCTCATCAAATTGGTGATCGAGGGAGACGACAAGACCGCGGGATTTGCCGGCGAAGCGCTCGCGGCTATCGGCGCTCCTGCCGTGCCGGATTTGGTGAAAGCCCTTCGACAGAAATAGCCGAAACGGTGTGCTGCACAAGACTGCTATCACGATGGACTATCCTTTGGTAGGGCCGCATCCAACGCGGCTCGGACGCTCCTGAGCAGGGTGTTGATCTCGAAAGGCTTGGTGATAAATCCTACAGCAGAGGACTCCAGGCCCCCCTTAGTTTGTCGGTCGGTCAACAAACCGCTGGCAATGAGCACCCTTGCGCTCGGATCGCAGGCGAGCAATTCGGCGAGACACTCTTTCCCCCCCATGCCCGGCATGACCAGATCCAGTATTACCAGAGCGATCTCCGCTTTCCGGTCGCGATAGATTTCCAGTCCCTGCTGACCATTGGGAGCGGCAAGCACTGTGTATCCGGCCCTGGCAAGAATTCTTTGACCGAGATCTCGGACCGGCTCTTCGTCATCCACGATCAGGATAGTCTCGGTGCCTCTCAGCGTGGTGGGCTCATCCGACTGCTCGCCAGCTTCGAAGGTCGGCTCTTCCGGCACGGGAAGATATATCTCAAATTTCGTGCCTTTTCCCGGCTCACTTGAACAAGTGATGTGCCCTTGGTGTTGTTGTACGATTCCATAGACCATCGAGAGCCCCAACCCTGTGCCTTTGCCGGTCCCTTTCGTGGAAAAGAACGGCTCGAACATATGCTCCAGCGTTGCCTTATCCATCCCGACTCCGGTGTCGGCGACGCTGATCTGCACATATTTTCCCGGTTTGATCTCCGGATGCATCCAGAAACATTGCGCCTCAAGATGGGTGTTTTCAATGGTGATGGTAAGTTTACCGCCGTCGGGCATGGCGTCTTTGGCGTTCACCGCGAGGTTCATGAGCACTTGATCAATTTGCGTGGGGTCCGCGTGCACCATGGCAAGCCCGTCGGCCAAATTCACCTCGATATCGATCATCTTGGGCAGGGTCCGGGCCAGGAGTCGCTTGAGGTTCATTACTTGCAGGTTAAGATTCACGGGCCTGGGCTTGGATTCCGCGTTCCGGCTGAATGCCAGCAGGCGCTGCACTAGCTCCGCACCGCTGCGCCCGGCTTGGATGATAGTCTGCAGGTCACCCCGGACATTGTCGGGAAGAGCTTGTTCCGCTACCATAAGTTCACAATACCCTGTGACAATCGTGAGCAGGTTGTTGAAATCATGGGCAACTCCTCCGGCGAGCGTGCCGAGTGCCTCCATTTTCTGGGCCTGGACCAATTGACCCCACAGCCTTTTCGTCTCCGTCGTGTCTGCGACGAACAGCAGCAACGCAGCGCCGCCGTTCAAGGTAATTTGTCGCGGCCAAATCTCCATGTCGAGCTCTTCGCCGCTCTTGCGGAACCCGCGGCATTGCAGGCTGACCTCCGATTGCTCACCGGAGAGTATTGCGTCAAGGAACGAGCGTGCGGAGTCGCGATGCTCCGGGACCAATGCATCAAAGACCGAATGACCGCACACTTCCTCATGGGATTGGGCGCGCAGGAACTTCAACAAGGTGGGGTTCGCGTACACGCACATCTCGTTCTGCACGATCGCGATACCAATGGGTGACTGCTCGATGAGCGCGCGGTTGCGCAGCTCAGAGCGGCGCAATTCCTGCTCGGCTTTCTTGCGGGCGGTAACATCCAAACCAATATGGAATTTTACATCCCGTCCGTCCGTCCACCTGATAATGCGATCTGAGGCTACAAAGTCCTTGTCCAGATACCAGTTGTGGTACTCCCATTCGTATGACCCGTTGTTGAGGCGTAAGACGTTTTCGTTCGGGCAGAAATCGCATGGAATGTCAAACTGCTGGAACTCTTCGTAGCACAGACCGCCCACCGGGTCCCGGCCGATGAGCGACTTGACGAACTGGTTGGCGTACAAGACTTCGTACGTGGCGGGATCTACCACGTAGACGATATGGTTGAGGCTGTCAAAGAGAGACAGAAGTTGTCGGCGCTCCTGATCGAGAATGCGGCGCGTCCGCTCGTGCGATTTACGAATTTCGGCTTCTCGCAGCTCACGTTCGACCACGTGTGGCAGCCTCGCCAGATTTGTCTTCGTCACGTAGTCGCTTACACCTGCCTTCAAGGCTGCGACTGCGGCTTCCTCCCCTATTGAGCCGGATACCAGAATGAAGGGAAGCCCTGCATCGAATTCCCTTACTGTCTTTACAGCGACGAGACTATCGTACTTCGGTGCCGTGTGCTCCGAGATGACAGCGTCCCACGGCCCGGATTGCAGGGCCGCGTCAAACTCCTCCCCCGACTGCACTCGGCTCCACGTCACGCAGAAGCCTGATTCTTCAAGTTGATTGACTGCGAGACGGGCGTCGTCTTCGTTGTCATCCACAATCAGTAGTCGCAGTGATCTACCCACCAACAGACCTTTCTGTGACGTGTCTCCCCGCGGCAGGAACGGGCGGTACCCGGGTATATCCCCACTCAATTAAGGAACAAGGAAGGCCCAGTCGGAAAAGACACAACCACACTCACAGCAGTACCGACCCACCGCAACCGGGCAAGGAAAACCACAGGCAAAAGCCCTGGGAAGCAATTAATATACTTTTATCATTTCCTGGAGTGCTCATCAACGCATTTGAGCGGTAGCTCACGATCATCCCCTTGTACGGATTCCTGAAAGTTTTCACGAAGAGGGATTACACTACCGGATAAGCCGGCAACGGCACCCGGAAGTCAACCCGTGATGAGTTTCGAGAACCGGTATAATTACCATCGGGGCAGTTGCGGATCAGGCTTCCAGGAGCTGAGTCGGGCAAAGCCAAGGCAGTGAAATGCTTGATCTTCAGGATACGGCAATGTG
Source organism: Desulfomonile sp. (assembly GCA_020216785.1). GTDB lineage: Bacteria > Desulfobacterota > Desulfomonilia > Desulfomonilales > Desulfomonilaceae > JAIWNO01. The sequence continues at coordinate 5,577 of JAIWNO010000045.1, read as the reverse complement.
GCCACATGCGTTCAAATCGTCACCCACCGTTTTGGTTTGAGATACTCGCACGTGCTCATGATTTTGTCTCCCAATCCTCGACCACATCGCCGTTGAGTCCCACATACAGAATGCGCCTGCCGGCGGCCTGTCGGCGCACCCGCCGTGCGATTATTTTCCGCTCCTTACGATTGATTCCTGCATGGAGCGCATATTCTCTGAGAAAGCGTAAACGGTCGGAGGCGCGAACCGCTGTCGGCGTCGAAAGGAACAGCTGGGTGAGGTTCTTAACCTTTCGTCTGTCATTCACCAAGGCCGAGAAACTCACGTCGTCGTAATCGAGCAGTGAGAAGCGTGCACGTCTGCTCGGCGGCTCCACAGCGCACCCTTCCGCCGCGCCGTCGTATACAAGGACATTGCAGGTCTTCAGGTCCGCGTGGTAGATCCCGCGGCCGTGCAGCGTGCCGATGAATCGCCCCAATGCTAGCGCGAGGCTTCGTCTCTCGTCGGCGCTCCATCCCGCCTCGATCCGCTTGACCAGATAGCGGTCAAGTTCCACCGCGTCCGCCAAGTGCTCCATCACGATCCACTCGGTCTCCACGGCCCCGAACCGACGCTCCTGGATCAACGCCAGAGGCAGCGCTGCTCCAACGCCTGCATCGAGAAGCTTGCCCCCATTCACGAAGGCCCTGCGCCCCTGGGTGTGACGGAACAGGCTTTTCAGTGCGTGCAACCGGCCTCGCGTTCGGAATTCCTTCACGCATACAGCCGGGAGACCCGGGATATGTACGATCGTCACCGCAGTCTCAGGCGCGTCCTTTCGCACGTTCGGGCGGTGCTTGGCCAGCACACGGTGGTGCTCGAGGAGGCACTTTTCCACGAAACGAGGAAGCTCTTGCGGATCTAAGTCGAGAATGACTCCCGCGTCCGGATGTGTAACCATTTCGCGGCGGCTGCTCATAATCTCTATGCCCGCGGAGGCAGCACGGAATCGCCTGCCCTGCGGCCGCTTTCCTTCCCGAGAAGGTTGCGAAGAACGAATGCGAGCCGGTATCTTGTGTAATACCGCCAGCTTCGCAAACGCCACGGAGTTCGTTCCACTGAGCTGCGGAACCATTTGAGTGCTTCCGCATAGCGGCCGGCACGCACATAAGCGCGGCCGAACGAGATGTCATGGTCCGACATGGTTCTCAGAAACACGTGGCCAGGGATGCGATCCGCGTCGTAATTGCTCATGAGAATGTCGTAGGTGTCGGTGCGCACGCCGATCCGGTTGTGGCTCGTATTAGCCTCGTAAAAGCGAATAAAGACCAGCGGATCGTCAACGTATGCGATCGGGTGCCGGGCCGCGATCCTCAGCCAGACGTCGAACTCGTCGGCAAATCGGTAACGAGTGGGAAAACCTCCGATCTCGTGGAAGACGTCACGCCGAATCATCACCGAAGAAGTATGAATAAAGCTTTCGGAGAAAGCCTTCACAAAGAGGTCGCCTTTGATCCACCGGTTGCGGCGGGGCGTCTCTTTATTCCGGCCGATGCGCACATGCCGGGCCGCGATGAGCGCTACTTCGGGATTTTCTTTGGCAAACTTTGCCTGCACTTCCAGTTTGTCCGGCGCCCAGAGGTCGTCATGGTCAAGAAACGCAAACCATCGGCCTGCCGCTATCGCAGCCCCCGCGTTGCGTGAGGCGGCGATCCCGCTGTTCTCGCGATCGAGGCGCCGGATATCAGGTTGCGTGTCCAGCCACTCTGAGGTGCCGTCCGAGCTCCCGTCGTTCACAACGATAAGCTCGAAATCGGGAAAGGTCTGCCGGCGCACGGAATCCACCGTCTGCTTGAGCAGCTCCACCCTGTTATAGGTGGGGATGATCACGCTGACGAATGGAGAATTCGAGAATTCCATGCGGTTCATGCAAATCTTCCTGGCAGCGCCGGCATCCTGCCGGTTATGCATAGGGGGACAGGCATCCTGGATCGAGCCCGGCGCCAATGCCGGGATTGTAGGAGCAAACTGTCGTCCGCCAGCAGAGACCAATCTTCACAGGTCCATCGCACGCCGTGGAGCACCTATTCAGGAAAACCTGCACTCAACTCGGCCCTCCACGCGGCCTGGAACCCGAGGGGACTCTTCCCGACAAAATCTCCTCTATCCGTGCAAGGACAGCCTCGGGAGTAATGCTTCTCATGCACGGATGCCCCTGGACCGGGCACTGAAAGTCACGGCACGGAGCGCACGACGCGTTGCCTTCTATTATATACGCATTCGGTCCGAACGGCGCGGTTGCCCCAGGTATGGTCGGCCCAAAGAGGGTCAGCGATTTCGCGGAAGCAGCTACGGCGAGGTGGGCGCTCCCCGTGTCGTTGGACACCACGAGCCTCGACAACTGCATCACCGACATTGAGGTCACAATGTCGGCCTTTCCGGCCAGATTGATCGCCCCCTTGGTGGCCATCATGGCTTGGATGCTCTCCACGAGGTTCCGCTCGCCGGGAGCGCCGAGAAAGACCACCAGACCGTCCAGCCGATCCACTATGAGGTCGGCGAGTCTCGCAAACAAGTCTGACGGCCACCGCTTGGCTTCGGAGTTCACGGAGCCCGGACATAGCGTAAAAACTGATCGCCTCAGGTCCGCCTTTTCTGTGGTGAGAAGGTCTCTTGCTCGCGCAAGATCGTCCACGCTGAGGAGAATCGAACAATCCGGGATGCGCGCAGCGGACGGTTCGTGACCGTGGAACACCTTGTCGAGGTAATCAGTGATGCCGAGGTAGTAGAATACCTGGTGTTTTTTCCTTATATCCTCGGTGAGGGGCGCGCGCATGGTCAGCAGCGGCCCGCGCAGGTCCGTTGGATAGCCCGCCCTCACCGGAATGCCGGCAAGAAATACCGTGAACGCCGCCTCAAAAGCATTCTGGAACAGGATGGCCATATCGAACCGCTGCTGCCGCAATCGGCCCATCATTCTGAACGGCCGGGTAATTGCACCGTGGCGGTTGGGATCAAAAGACATAACATTATCCGCGATTGCCGCGGCCAGAATCAAATCGGCGAGATTCGACGGGACCCACACTGTGATCGACGAATCGGGGTATATCCGGCGGACTTCCCTCATCGCGGGGAGGCTCATTACCGTGTCGCCCACCCAGTTGGTTCCGCGGACCACTATGGAATCCGGGATCGGAGGAGGCCCTGAATCAGCTCTCATACTTGACACGAACGGGCTGAAGTGCCGCAAGTGCGGGAGCGGATCTTCGCTTGCTTTTGCGATTGAATTTCCGGTGCATCCAGAAGCCGAGTTCCGGGTACTCCCGCAGCCAGCTTTCGAAGACCTGATGGAAGCGCTGCGAATTCACCTCAATGTCCCGCTCCACATTGTCCGAGCGGTCGATCGGGATTTCCGGACCGAACTCGCATAGGTATCGACCGTCAGAGGTGCGCATGGCCCTGGCCGGTATCGCACGCGCAGCCCCTTCCACCGCGAACCGGGCAAAGACCCCGTTGGCAAGGACCTTTCTATCGAAAAAGTCCACCCACACCGGACGCGTATCGTCCCCGCGCTGGTCCGCAAGCACTGCCACCGACTCGCCCGCCTTGAGTGCAGCAATCACGCGATGGACAATACCCCGGTGCGGCAGAATGTTCAGCCCGCTGTCACTCCCGCCCCGTTGAAAGAACATGCGCTTGTTGACGAATCGGTTTGGTGCGCCGGTAACCACGAGGTGCGACTTCAGTCCGACGTACCGATGAAGCGCAGCGAGGACTTCGAAGCTTCCGAAATGGGCCAGCACCAGCAAAATGCCCGGCCCGCCCGGAGTCAGCACCTTGTTCAAATGTTCCTGCCCACGAAGGACCAATCGACGAGCGAGGTCCTCGTGGCTCCAGCGTCGAAGTCGGAAGAACTCCATCGAAAGCATTCCCAGGTGCTCGAAATTCTTGCGTGCGATGATCCAGGTTTGTCGAGGAGTGATTTCGCGACCGAACGCGAGGGTAAGATTCTCCACCGCGACCTCCCGACGCCCCCATGCCGCGACAAACATGACTCGTCCGAGAAACGCGCCTAAAGCGAGCGCCTTTCGATCATCCGAGATGCGGCAGATAGCCTCCTCCAGCCCCCGGAAAATGAGGTAAACCAGATATTCGAGGAAGACCTTGACCCGCGGGCCGGAATCGTTCCCGAACCGCTCACCCACTACTTCCCTCCTCGGTCAAGGGAATCGCCTCCTCGATGAGCATGATCGGGATATCGTCCCTGATTTCGTATTTGAGACGACAAGCGTGACAGATGAGCCCATCGCCGGCTTCAGTCAGGACCAAATCTCCCTTGCATTTCGGGCACACCAGCAGGTCCAGCAGCTCTTTGTTCACAGCCATGTCTCACCTCCCGGCTACCTGGTCGGACTCGCCGCACGTCTCGATCCGAACTCTTCTGAAAGCGGGCTGTTGAAGCGCCCGTGCGACGACATGATTCCAATGCTGATTTACGGATTGGTTCTATATAACGAGTCGCTCGGCTGCGCAAGCCCCAAGATGGGTAAGATGTAATACTTCACAACGTGCGGAAAGGCCCTGGAGCAGATCGCTCCATTGATGCCCAGCCCCGAGGCGTAGGGCAAGGTGAGGTGCTGAGCGACCTGACATGCCTTGTAAGGGGCATTCGTGCTGCGATCCCATCGTTTCCGGGAACTTCAACCGGTTTCGGAACCCGGCAGCTCCTCACAGTGCGCATCTGCAAGGCCCTTGCGTAATTCCTACCGAAGTATGTCGTACAAGGCGCTTTTCGAGGACACGCCACGTAATGCGCTCCGTTTGGCGCGCATTAAATTTTCGCCGTTATACTTCGAGGCCAAGAAATCCCGCTATATAATCCGGTACAATCTTCTTGACTCCACTCCCGAAGATTCGCTAAGCTTCTTGACACTCAAACCGAAGTTCAGCCGTGTCTGTTCCTTCGCAGTTCCGCGACTGACCGGTCTCTCAGGAGCATCCCATGCGCATCACCACCACGAGCCGTTACGGCGTACGGGCAGTGTTTGACGTAGCCTACCACGGCGCAGGGAAACCCGTTCAGATCAAGGATGTGGCCAAGAGGCAGAAGATATCCCAGCGTTATCTGGAACAAATCTTCAACAAGCTCCTCAAGAAGAAGATCCTCCTCAGCAAGCGAGGCCCTCACGGAGGCTACCTTCTTGCCAGGGAACCTTCCAAGATCACTGTGAAAGATATTGTCGAGGCCGCGCAAGGGCCGATCGTCCCTGTTCAGTGCCTAGTGGCAAACGAAGCCTTGATAAAGGACCAGGAGCGGTACGTCACTTGTGTCACCCGGACGGTATGGGCGCAGACGCAAAAAATTATCCAAGACTATTTCGCGTCCGTCAGCGTGGCCGACTTGTGCGCTCTTGCGCGCAAGAAAGGTCTCGCACGCGAAGTCGAGCAGTCGTACATGTATTTCATTTAGTTCCTCCGCCCGCGTCGGGGAAGATTCGCTCCCGGGCAGAAGTCGTGTGTCTCAGAGAGGGCGCCTCACCGGAAACCTCGCCGCCGTTGTTTGGGAAGTAGTCGCGGATGCGTTTTACGTCGCTTTGGGAAATCCCTTGAACGCCG
>JAIWNO010000044.1 GCA_020216785.1 Desulfomonile sp. | reverse complement strand
GTGATCTCTTGGTCGCTCGCGGACAGCAGCGCGTCGAGGCTCCCGAACGCCTTGAGCAGGGTCAATCGTTTCTTGGGTCCAATGCCGGGAACATTATCAAGCGCTGATCGGATTACGGACTTCGAGCGCCGTCGCGTGTGGAACGCATGGACGAAGCGGTGGGCTTCGTCTCGGATACGCATGAGGAGCATAAGCCCGGGATCCCCCCGGAGGAACGGGACGGGGTTTTTGCGGTTGGGAAGATAGATTTTGTCTAATTCCCCTTCCCGGCGCCCTTTGGCGATCGCTGCCGCGGCCGGGTGAGATTCGCCTAGTTGTTCTTTGAGTGCTGTTACGGCTGCGGCAAGTTGTGATTTCCCACCGTCCACGAGGATGAGGTCCGGCAGAGGGTCTTCGTCCCGATGCCCAACACGGCGGCTCACGGCCTGATGGATCATTCCCGGGTCGTCCTGGTCCCAGAATCCCTCCATTTTGAACTTCCGGTACATTGATTTGTCGGGCTTTCCGTCTCGGAATGCCACCTTCACTGCAACAGGCTCTGAACCCGCCACATTGGAGATGTCATAGCCTTCGATCAAGTGCGGAGGTCCGGAGAGTCTGAGCTTGGCTCCGACGCGTGCGAGCGGGCTGCCGTCGAGTTCCGGGCTCGTTTCACAGAGCAGCCGGTTGAGCGCGTTTTTCAGAGTGAGCTTCATAAGGCGCGCTCCCTGGCCGCGTTCGGGAACCCTCATAGCGACCTTATTGCCGCGGAGTTCCGAGAGCCAGCTCTCGATGAGATCGGGCTGCTCGACGGCGTGTGAAATGAGTACCTCTTTAGGAACGAAGCCTCCTGAGCCGTAGTACTGCTTAATGGACGACGCAAGGACCTCCGGCTCATCAAGGGCCCGATTCCTCACGACGAAGGAGTCCTCGGACAGAAGCTTGCCCTGTCGGAACGAGAGCACTTGCACCACGAAGAGGGCCGTACGGTCGCTCGCAACTGCAAAGCAATCCGTGTCTTTCAGGTGAAAGAAAGACACGTTCTGGACTTCAAGGGTACGGCTAACTGCTGCGAGCAAGTCCCGGATACGCGCGGCTTCCTCAAAACGAAGGTCGGCGGCGGCGCGCTCCATCTCGTAACGGAGGCTTTGGACCAAGTCTTCACTCCTACCTTCGAGGAGAAGCGTGGCCGCGTCCACCATGCGGCCGTATTCGTCCCGATCGACTTTGCCGGCGCAAGGACAGAGGCAGCGTTTCATCTGGCAATTCAGGCAAGGCCGCGTGCACGTTGCAAACTGCCGTTCAGTGCACTGACGCAGGGGGAACAATTTCTGAATGAACTTCAGCGTAATGCGAGCGTCCCGCGCAGACGAATATGGGCCGAAGTAACGCTCGCCGTCGGGTTTGACCTTCTGGGTCCGTACAAGCGTCAGCCGCGGGAAAGGATGCGAGATATTGAGTCGTATGGAGAAGAATGACTTGTCATCTCTGAGATTAACATTATAGCGCGGTCGATGCTGTTTGATGAGGTTGTTTTCCAGAATCAGGGCCTCCTTTTCCGTTTCGGTAAGGATGGTCCGGATCGCCTCGACCTTTTCCATGAGGTATTGGATACGCGGCCTTTCGTCCCCCCCCTTCACAAAGTAGCTTCGGACACGGTTTCTGAGGTTGCCGGCCTTGCCCACATAAAGAACCTGATCGCGAGCGTCGACCATGAGATAGACCCCTGGACTCTGGGGCAAATTCTTGAGAGAATTGGTATCAACAGGCATGGTACCCGTGTCCTCTTGGTAAAGTTTTGGGTTCCTGCGACCGATCATGAGCGACTTTGCTTTGCTTGGTATTCTGTCGCAGGGCCCGCCGGCGGTCATCGGTCTGTGCGATCAAGCGCGCATCCCGGTTCGGTCAAGTCGCGTCGGCAAAAGAATAACTTGATCGGCCCGCCTCCGATCTGGTATGTGTTAACGTTATTCTTCATTTGAGATTCACGCGCGTCAAGAGTCGACCTGCTTCGCGACAGAGTCCGCTTCATGGCGGCTCGTGAATGGCGAATGCCTAATGGGTTAGGAGGAAGCCGGCCCATGAAAAAGAACGAAGACCGAAAGCTCGCGGAAAATATCTTTTTGGGAGAACGAGGCCGCATCACCAACAAGGAACTCGCCAAGAAGCTGCGGGTCCACCCCGCGACGGTTGCCCGATGGAAGAAACTTGATGAGTGGGACATGAAGCTCGTCCAAGCGGTCACTACACCCCAACCGCCTTTGGAGGATTCGGACGACTTCTACGGGAGAGACCTTCACCACATCAGGCTCCTCAACGACCGGATTGACTCGTATCTTCGCAAGCAGGAGCTTCTCCCATCGGAAATTCGAGAGCTGGCCGAGGCAAAGCTCCACTTGATGAGCTGCATCGAGATCATCCACGATCATTCCCACTACCCGTCCGCGGATGAACTCGAAGAGGAAGAGATGTAGGGCGACGACCTCTCAAAGGAGGAAGCATGATTGAGATGAGATTTCACGGCAGAGGCGGTCAAGGAGCGGTCACATCGGCCGAACTTGTCGCGCAGGCTGCCATCGACACGGGTAAGTGCGCTACGGCCTTTCCCAGCTTCGGACCGGAACGGCGAGGAGCCCCGGTAGTAGCGTTCGCCCGCGTCGCGGATGAACCGATACGCGTTCGAGCAAAAGTTTACACACCCGATGTGGTGATCGTACTTGACCCCTCGCTGCTCGATATCGCCAATCCGGCGGAAGGCCTACGCGACGGAGGCACACTCGTGATAAATTCGTCCAAGGACCCGCAAACCCTTCGCAAGGAATTGGGCTACTCGGGCAAACTCGCGGTGGTTGATGCTTCGCGCATCGCTCGGGAAGTAATCGGACTGCCGATAACAAATACGACCATGGTCGGCGCGCTGGTGAAGGCGACGGGCGTAGTGGACGTAGCCGCGCTCGAAGGGCCGTTTCAGCGACGCTTTGGCAAGATCGCTGCGAGAAACCTCCAGGCCATGAAGCGAGCCTGGGAAGAAACTGTCGTAGCGGAGTGACACAAGCTCAACCAGCGGATTGAGGCATGCCGACGGGGTGGACCTCACTGGCGCATTCGATGGAGGTCGGTTCGGAACACCCCTTCGCGGCAGGATGGAGGATAATGTGACCAAGGCTATGGACCAAATTTTGTGGCACGAAGTTGAACCGGGCGGCGTCATCACCGAGCCGGGAAACGCTTCGAGCTATCACACAGGCACGTGGCGTTCCCAGAAGCCCGTATATATCGAAGAGAAGTGCATCCGATGCTCTCGCTGCATCATTATGTGCCCCGACGCTGCGATCCGCCCCGACTACGACGCCAACATCGTCACTTGGAACTTCGACTACTGTAAAGGGTGCGGTATCTGTGCCGAAGAATGCCCCGTTGACGCGATCGAAATGGTGGAGGAGGGCTGACCATGGGCAAAAAAGTCGGTATGGAAGTCTCCATTGCCGCCGCCGAAGCCGCGGCCTTGTGCGACGTGGACGTGGTGGCCGCCTATCCCATTACGCCGCAAACCCATATCGTGGAGCACCTCTCCGAACTCGTTGCCAACGGCCACCTCGACGCGGAATTCGTTCCTGTCGAGTCTGAGCATTCGGCAATGAGTGTATGCTGCGGCTCCGCTGCTGCAGGCGCCCGGACAATCACCTCCACTGCGGCTCAAGGCTTGGCCTTGATGGCGGAAATTGTGTTCATCGCGTCAGCCATGCGTCTCCCTATGGTGATGCTCGTAGCGAATCGCGCATTGAGCGCGCCTCTCTCAATATGGAACGATCACTCGGACGCCATGATGGTACGGGACTGCGGCTGGATCCAAGTCTTTTGTGAAAACGGCCAAGACGTGTACGACCATGTATTCCACGGATTCCGGGTCGGCGAGGACCCGAGAGTGCTCTTACCCGTCATGATTAATCTCGACGGGTTTATCCTGACGCATGTGATCGAGCCGATGGAATTCTGGACCAAGGAAATGGCCAAATCCTACCTGCCGCCTTTCAAACCCGTGTACAGGCTCCACCCCGACAAGGTCGTCAGCATGGGCGCGTTCGGTATGCCCGAGATTTACGCGGAACAAAAGATGGCCCACGACGTTGCGCTGAGGAACTCACGGCCTGTTATCGACGAAGCATGGGACGAACTGGCACGGCTTACGGGAAGAAGGTACTCCGCGGTCGAGCATTACAAGACTGACGGGGCCGAGACGCTCATTCTTGCGATGGGGTCTCTCTGCGAAACAGCATCGCTTGCGGTGGACCAAATGCGAGACGGGGGCAAAAAGGTCGGTCTTGTGAAATTGCGGCTGTGGAGGCCGTTCCCGTTCGCCGAGATCCGGCAAGCTCTCGCAGGCGCGAAAGATGTGGTGGTGCTCGATCGTTCGGTAAGCACCGGCGGCGGCAGCGCTCCGGTGACCTCGGAAATCCGCGCGGTCATGTATCACGAACCGTCGCGGCCGAAAATCCACTGCATGATAGCCGGACTCGGCGGGAGAGACGTCACTCCTGACGACGTCTCGAACATGGTCGACATGGCGCTCGCCGGGACCGGCGCGGAATACTATATCTACGGCGTTCGCGGCTGAGTCCGGGACACGAAGGGAGCCACTCATGGCCGAAGAAAAGAAGAAACGAATCCTTAAGCCGATCAAAGACTTCCCTCTTGATGAATATATCGCCTCCGGGCACCGTGCGTGCCAGGGCTGCGCGGAAGTGCTCGCTGTGCGGCACGTGCTCAAGGCTATCGGCCCGGACATGGTTCTTGCCATGGCCACCGGCTGCATGGAGATCATCTCATCACCCTACCCGTTCACCTCATGGAACGTCCCATGGATTCACGTAGCCTTCGAGAACGCTGCGGCAGTGGGCTCCGGGGTCGAGGCGGGCCTTAAGGCGCTGCGTCGCAAAGGGCGTATCCCCGACAAAAACGTCACTGTCGTGGCGATGGGCGGCGACGGAGGCACGAGTGATATCGGCTTCCAGGCGCTCTCGGGAATGTTCGAGCGCGGGCATAAGATGATCTACGTATGTGTGGACAATGAAGCATACATGAACACCGGCGTGCAGCGGTCTTCCTCGACGCCGTTCGGCGCGTCGACGACAACCTCCCCCGCGGGAAAGGCCAGACCTTCCGGTCAAAACACCTGGAAAAAGGACATGACCGCCATCGCCGCGGCCCACAACATCCCGTACGCAGCCACGGCCTGTCCCAGCTACTACAGCGATCTCATGCGAAAGGTGCGCCGTGCTGCAGAGGTGGAAGGCCCCGCGTATCTCCACGTGCTGTCGGTATGCCCCACAGGCTGGCGGGTCCCGCCGCAGACATCCATCAAGTACGGCGCGCTTGCGGTGGACTCCGGCGTTTTTCCCCTCTATGAGGTCGATCACGGCGTGTGGAAGCTGAGCCGCAAGCCGAAGAACCTCAAGCCCGTGACCGAATACCTCAAGGGTCAGGGGCGATTCCGACACCTCGACGAAGGGATGATCGCTCTCATCCAGGAACGTGTCATCGCGAACTGGGAACGGCTACTGAAACTATGCGAGGCGACGGGCGATAAACCGGCGCAGTCCGGGAGCGAGTCGTAGCTCTCACAAGCATTTGCTTCGACAAACATGTACACCGGGGTGGGCGGCCTCACTGCTCGCCCTTCTCCCGGTGCCTACAGTTGCTTCTCAGACATCTTGATCTTTTGGTGCGCTCGCGAACCTGGTGTTTCGCCTCGTGGAGGTTTTGCGTACCATTCCCCCGACCGATGACACCACAGGCCGGATCATGCACTGGCGGTTCCAGATCAGATTCTATCCCGACACCTCTTGATCGGCGTCGCGCTCCTGCCGGCTTCCCCCTCCCAACTACCCTTGATCAGTCCTCGCCCCCTTGATGGTCCTTTGGTGGTCATTCCTCAACAGGGCAGAGGTCTACCCTCCTCCGTCGCTCCCTATCTCCTGCGTATATAGCAGTTGCCAAAAATAATTTCCGATTGATTTCTCCAGGATGTCGGGAGGTCCCGTGAACGAAGATTCGACGGCCTTGCGTTGCTCAAAGTGAGCGGGACCTCCCGACACCCACCCCAAGACCTGCGATCCGGTCAGAACTTTTGGCAACTGCTATAACAAATACCCAAGGCCCGCGCCCCAACAATCTTTGCCCTTCATGCTGTCTTTTGCAAAGAGTGCTGGACACGGTCGCCGCGGCTTGATATGAGGATCGCCCGAAGGTGTCGTGAGATCGATCTCGCGGCGACAGGATGACTCGAGGTAAGCCATGAAAGCGGACCTCTATCAGGATCGGGCTCGTAGCATAGTGGGCCTACCTCTCCTGCGAAGTGTCTTGATGGCTGCCGTGTTCCTGGCCGCGCTGGCTGCGGCAGGCCCCTCTTTCGGTCTCTGGTTGCCGTGGGCAAAGGAAGAGGACAAGATCGCCAAACGCCTCGACGAGATTTGGGCTGCAGTGCTTTCGGAAGACAAGAAGATGCTCCGCATGTACGTGATAGGAAACGGCGCTCAGGCTTTTATCGATCAGGAGATCGCACATGCGAAGATGACAAAGGTCAAGTCTTATACGTCGCGCGTACATAAGGCTACTATTGACCGAGTTTTGGGGCAGTTTGCCTGGGTCGATGTGGAGCGAACAGCCACCCAAGCGAGTGGCAAAACTGTAACTGACCGTTCTCTCAGGGTCTTCAAAAAAATTCAGCATGACTGGAAACTCTTAGTGGATATTCCGAAGGATCGCAAACAGCAGGACAAAACGGCAGGGACCGCGGCCTCAACACCTGAAAAAGATTTCTTCGATCTGATGGACGAACGCCTTCCCAGAGCAAGATCCAGGTAAGTGCAGCATACGCGCCTTGCGGGATTGATTCCATAGACTTGCAGCGGTGCCGGGAAAATGTCCGTTCTTATGCCGATGCGTTGACAAGACAGTAACATGGCCGTTGTTGGGGCGCACCCGCGGGTGCGCCCCCGAATCCGGGCCGACACATGGGTCGGCCCCTACCGGACGTCGTTAATGGTATGTGTTTGAAAGCGCATCGGTATAAGTCAAGAGCGAGGGCCTCGCGTCTCACAACAACGTACTGACATAACAGGTATCTCATAATGGAATGCGTTTTCTGCAAAATAGTCCAAGGAATCATGCCTGCCACCAGGGTATATGAGGACGACTTGGTGGTGGCGTTCGAGGACGCCAACCCGGCCGCGCCGATACACATACTTATTGTCCCAAGAGCTCATTACTCTACACTGAACGACATTCCGGACGACGATCCGCTCCTCGCCCATCTCCTGACCGTTGCGCGACGCGTCGCTGAGCAGAACGGGATTGCCCAATCCGGCTATCGCGTGCTTATCAATGTCAACCGCGGGGGCGGGCAGGTGGTGTTTCATCTCCACGTCCACCTAGTCGGAGGCCGCAGTTTTGGCCAGCGCGTTATCCACGCAGCGGTGGGTATGTCTATTATGATGGCGAAAGTGGCGAATCTCTTTCGAGGCCGTTCCTGACAACGAACCCGAGTACTCATACCGATGCGTCGTCAACACAGAAACATGGCCGTTGTAGCGCACCCGCGTGTGCGCCCGGAAGCCGGGCCGACACATGGATCGGCCCCTGCCGGACATCGTTGATGTCACATGTTTAAAAGCGCATTGGTATTACTTCCCATTGATCACACGATGGAGCACCGCGCTCACTTCCTCTATGCCATACGGCTTGGTGATCACGTCCACGAAACCGTGGCTCCGATAGTTCGCCATGACTGGATCATTCGAGTACCCGCTTGACACGATCGCCTTCACCGAGGGATCGAGTTTGCGCAGCGCCGCGACAGCTTCTTTACCGCCCAAACCTCCGGGGATGATAAGGTCCATGATCACGGCATCAAAATGTACACCGTCGTGGAGCGCTTTCTTATACAACTCGACAGCCTGCCTTCCTTCGGCCGCGTGTACCGCTTCATATCCGAGAGCCTCCAGCTGGTTGGTCAGCAGATTTCGGATGCACTCTTCATCATCCATGACCATTACCCGTCCCTTTCCTTTCAAGGGCCGAGCGGTGCTCCTGGCCTCGGTGGGAGGAGCTTCACCCATTGCAGGGAGATAAACGGAAAAGCTGCTTCCTTTGCCGGGCGTGGATTCCACGGTAATCGTGCCGCCGTGTCCTTTCACAATTGACCATGAAGTGGTCAACCCAAGTCCGCTTCCTCGCTCTTTGGTGGTGAAGTACGGATCAAAGATCCGCCGTAGGATCTTCGGCTCGACCCCCGTTCCTTCATCTCTGACGGTTATCTTGATATACCTTCCTTCGCGAACTTGAGGACCGGCCCCCGGCCTTACCTCGATGTTTTCCGCCTTCACTGTGATCGTTCCACCCTCCGGCATGGCCTGATCTGCGTTGATTACGAGATTGTACAGCACCTGGGCAATCTGACCTTGGTCCACGTGGGCGATCCACAGATCATCCGGAACATCCAGAGCCCAGCGGGACTTGGACCCTCGGAGCACGAACCGTGTCGAATCCTTGATCAGATCACTAATGGCCGAGTCGGTCTTTACAGGCGCACCCCCGGAGGCAAATACGAGGAGTTGTTGAGTGAGATCTTTCGCCCGCTGGATCGCCCGCTCAGCTTCTCCGAGCCTCTCATGGACCGCGTGACCCGGCTCCAGTTGGAGCTTTGCCAGAGACACATTCCCCAGAATCGCGGTAAGCAGGTTATTGAAGTCATGCGCTATCCCGCCCGCCAACAGTCCAACCGCCTCAAGTTTCTCGGCTTTGAGCTGCTCCTCTTCGAGCGCTCTTTGGATGAGGCGCTTTTCGACTCTCAGATGTATCGTCTCGAAAAGCCGATCGACAAGCTGAATGAGGTCCTCAGGCCGAACCGGTTTGACCAGATAGTGGGCGGCGCCTTTGTCGACGGCCTCGATGGCGGATTGCAGGTCCGCAAACGCTGTCATGAGGACGCACATGCAGTCGGGATTGATCGTGCGCAGCCTTTCGATCAACTCTATCCCCGGTCCATCCGGGAGCCTGAGGTCCAGGATGGCGACCTCAAAAGCGGACTGCTGAGCAAGATTGAGCGCCTGAGCGCAGGACTGCGCGACAACGACCGTGTAACCTTCGTCCGTGAAAATGTCGTCCAGACTGTCACACAGATTCGCATCGTCATCTACGATGAGCACAGTCTTTGTCTCCATGACGCCCCCTTCTTCATATCAAGGCCTTATTTTCCCCCCATGTCAAAGTTGTCGAGCGGTCAGCTCGAAGGAGACCGTAGTCCCCGAGGACTCTTGGCTGTCGATCACCACCTCCGAGCCGTGCTCTCCCACCACCTTGTGAACGATGGCCAAGCCCAGTCCGGTGCCGCGGGCCTTGGTGGTAAAGAGAGGCTCACATGCGTGCGCAAGTGTTTCCCGGTCCATGCCGACACCGTTATCGGCCACCGCGATGCAGACCCCGTTCTCCGGCGTCTTCCGCATGGAGATCACTACCTCGGGGCTATACGAGCCATCTTCAGGCGATTGCGCAGCGCGTTTGAGAACCGCATGAAACGAATTCTGCACGAGATTGATAATAACGCTCTGCAGCTTTTCGCCATCATAGCGAACCGGAGGGAGCCCCGGATCACTTTCCCGGACAAGATTTACTCCCTTGGGCACGTCTATGAGCCTCATTACTTGTTCCAGCCAAAGGTCCAGATTTCCGAGGACCGCGCGCGACCTGCGCCCCCGCGTGTACTCGAGCATTTCACTAATGATTGCGTCACAGATTACGATCTGCCCCTCAATGCGGTCAAGGTGTTTCATCGCTTTGTCATCCGTGATCGGGACCTTCTTTCTGAGGTAAAAGGCAGACGATCGAATAACTGCGAGAGGGTTGCGAAGCTCGTGGCTTACGAACGCAGCGAGCTGACCGAGCACCGATAGTCTCTCCCTCTTGACCAGTTCGGCCTGAGCCGCTTCCAGTTCGTTGGTTCGCTCTCTCACCTTCTCTTCCA
>JAIWNO010000043.1 GCA_020216785.1 Desulfomonile sp. | reverse complement strand
GCTCCGCGGCTTGGTGCGCCAGCAGCGTTTCTCGCTCTCGATGGTAGTCGATTCTCTGTTTAAGCTCTTCCGGAGGCACCTTGAGTTCCGCGAGGATCTCCCCGTACGCTTCCGATATTGCATGCCTTTCTTCCGGTGATATGACTTCCTGGTCCTCGAGAAACCTGTGCGCTTCCGCTGCGCCGACTGATCCCGTGAGCGTCCGCTCCACATGGCCCAGGAGTTCGGACAGTTCGAGCACGGAGATCCATTTCTTGCCGGCGAGGCCCGCTTGAGTAACGCATTCCTCCGTGATCTCAATCGCTTTCCACGGACCGAAGAACTCCGACAACAGATCGGCAATAAGGGCTTTCTTTTCGCCGAGATGGATCGATCGCCGGCCGCGAGCGGGTGTGCTCAGGAAAGGTCGTGTTCCGGACGCACCCATAAACTCCTCGACTCTTCGCTGTTGTTCCTCGCTTTGCTCGAAAGAGAGCGATACAGCTACAAAGGCCCCAATGTTGACAAGCATCGACCAGAACAAGGAGTGCAAGACAGGGTCGCCCAGTACGATCCCAAACAGAGACCGAGGATTTAATCCCCCGATGCCCCACGGTCCCTCGTTCAGAAGAGTGCTGCTCAACCACCCGCTCTCGACAAACGCCGGGAGCAGCAGCGTATAGCTCCATATCATGAACCCGCCGGCCACCCCCACAATCGCCCCCGCCTCGTGCGCGCGTCGCCAGAACAGTCCTCCGACGAGGGCGGGTGCAAATTGCGCCACTGCGGCAAAAGAGATCATGCCCATGTTCCCCAGCATGTACGGCTCGCCCACATACTTCTGCGACCAGAACCCTATGCAAATGAAAATGGTCACCACGCACCATCTGCACCCCAACAAGTGCCTGCGGAGAATACCAAGCGGTCGAAACCATCCGAATATCGGCAGAAGCAGGTGATTGGTCATCATCGTCGAGATCGCAATGGAACTCACCATAATCATCCCTGCAGCAGCGGAGAATCCTCCGAGAAACACGAATAGGGAAAGCAGCGTCCGCCCCTCTTTCAGCGGCAGTGCCAGCACGAACGTGTCGGCCGCGTCCATGGGAAATCCCTTCAGTAAGCCGGCCACTGCAATGGGAAACGTGAAGACGCTTATGAGGAGCAAGTACAGGGGAAATACCCACATTGCCGTCTTGACGTGGCTCTCATCGAGGTTTTCCACCACGGCCACGTGGAATTGCCGTGGCAGGCACATGACAGCTGCCATAGAAACCACGAGATACGCGTTCCACTTGAGCGCGGAGAACGGTTCCGTCAGCTCCGCTTTCGGCAGCGCGTGCGCCAAGCTGCCAGCCTTGTCCAAGAGGTCGCCGAAGCCTGCAAACATACCGTATGTCACGAAGGCTCCAGCAGCGAGAAACGCCACAAGTTTCAGGCAGCATTCTACAGCGAGCGCCATCATCATCCCCGGATGACGCTCGGCCGCGTCCAATCGTCTCATGCCCACCACGATAGTAAATACAATAAGTAGTCCTGTCACCAGCAGGTCTCGGTACGAGGCGATCCACGGAAAAACTTCCCGGTCGGGAGCCGTCAAGATGGCGAACGTCGAGCCGACCGCCTTGAATTGCAGAGCCAGATATGGGGTTACTCCGACGAATGCGATGAAGGTAACCAGCGCCGCGAGTGTCTGCGATCTGTTGTATCGAGAGGAAATGAAGTCGGCAATGCTCGTGATGCGATATTCATTTCTGATCCTGATGAGTTTTCGCTGGATCGACCCCCACAAGACGATCACCATGGTTGGGCCGAAATATAGTGTCAGGAAGAGTAGCCCTGATGTGGCCGCGGTTCCCACACTTCCGTAGTACGTCCATGTGGTGCAGTACACGCCCAGAGCGAAGGAGTAGACCAGCGGATTGTTTGCCAGGCTCCGCCCCTTTTGGGACTTCCCTTCGGCCCAGGCAGCCACGGCCGACAACAGCCCCATGTAGAGACAAACGACCCCAAGAATGGTAACCGAATCGAACATTAGGAAATCGGGCCGCGGCGGATCGGTCCGCTGAACCAGGTAGGATTGGTCAATCCCTCGCGATCAGGAACAGGACGACTATGAACCCGAACCAGGTCGCGAACAGACTGTAAAAAATCGTGGATGGGGACCATTCCGACGGTACGGTCACGAACGGCCACCCGAAAACAAAGAACGAGAGAATAAACACCAAGAGATGAAAACCCGGTTCGCCGAGCAGCCGCTTGAATCTGGTCATGGGTTGATGGTTCCTATCGTGGCGAGCGTCACACCGCCAGGTATCTCTTGACAATGTCGTCGTTTGCCCAAATGGCCTCCATAGTGCCTTCGTGCACGACAGTCCCTTTTTCGAGGATGTAGCCGTAATCGCAAACCTGTTTACAGAACTTTAGATTCTGATCGGCCAGCAGGATGGTCAACCCATGAGAGCGGATCTCGTTGATGGTTTCCCTCAACGTACGGACCACAATCGGTGCAAGTCCTTCGGAGGGCTCATCGAGAATGACCAGCTTCGGGTTGGTCATAAGCGCTCTGCCCAGACTCAGCATCTTCTTTTCGCCGCCGGACAGGCTCGAGCCCTTCTGTGAGCGCCGGGCTTTCAGTACCGGAAACAGGCTCTCCACTCGCTCCCGCGTCCAGTAGCCGGACCGCTTGCACACTCGCCGAGCGATTTCCAGGTTCTCCCGGCATGTCAGGTCGGGAAAGATCCGCAGATCGTCCGGCATGTAACTCACGCCCATTCGAGCAATGTCATACGGAGGCAGCCCGCGGATCTCGTCGTCCAGGAAGCGTATGGAGCCCGCGCGCGGCGGGGTGAGCCCCATGATTGAGCGCAGCGTGGTGGTCTTGCCCGCGCCGTTCCGTCCGAGGAGGGCGATTGCCCGGCCCGCCTGCACCTGGAGAGACACATCCTGAAGCACGTGAGATATGCCGTAATACGTGTTGATCTTATCCACCACAAGCATTACGCAACCACCTCTTCGCCAAGGTACACCTCACGAACATGCGGATCCGCCTTGATCTGTTCGGGAGGGCCGTCTCCGATCACATCTCCGCGGTGCAGGACAATCACCCGTTCCGAGAGCGAGAACACAATATCCATGTCGTGCTCGACAATAACGAAGGTGACTTCTCCCTCTTGGGACAGCTGACGAATATTCTCCAGGATCTTGATCCGCTCAACCGGATTCATTCCGGCGGTAGGCTCGTCGAGAAAAAGCAATTTCGGGCGGGCGGCAAGAGCGATGCCCACCTCCAGCACCCGCTGATCTCCGTGCGAGAGAGCGCTTGCGGGAAGGTCGCCCTGTTCCTGCAATCCGATACGCTGAAGGATCCTGTGAGCCTCCTCCCGAACCGCCTTCTCCCCGGACACAGTGCTGAACAGACCGTTTGCCCGTCGGTGAGCTGCGAGAATGGGAATCGAAATGTTCTCAAACAGCGTAAGGCCCGTAAAGACGTTCACGACCTGAAAAGATCGGCACAAACCCAGCCGCACGCGACGATAAATCGGCTCGTAGGTGATGTCCTGGGACTGAAATATGATCCTGCCCGAATCCGGCGGTATAAACCCGGTCAGGATGTTGATCAGGGTCGATTTTCCCGCGCCATTGGGCCCGATAATCGACGTCAGGACTCCCGCGGTCAGCGATAGATTCAGATTATTTGCTGTGACCACATTGCCGAAGGCTTTGCTCAGATCACGGACTTCGAGGAGAGGAGCGGTCATTTCGTATTTTCCCTTGAACGGTTCAGCCTCCGTCAGCGGATCGCTTTCAGGTTCATCCCTGCTCCGAGGAACGCTTGAGCAGCGCGGCAGTCGATCCCACAATCCCGCCGCGGAACCCCATGATGATCGCCAGGAGGATCAGACCGAACCACAACATCCAGTTGTGGGTAAAGCGCTCAATCAGCTCTCTTAACACCACGAACAATACGCTGCCCACGAGAGGGCCGCTGAAGGTCTGCAATCCACCCATGAGACTCACCAGCACAGGGTCTGCGGATCGGCTCCAATGTGCCGCAAAAGGTGTCACGTTGCTCTCGAGGAAAACTGCCAATCCTCCCGCAAGGCCTGCAAAGGCACCGGAAATCACGAACGCGGCCAGCCGGTAGCGCTTGACGGGCAGACCCGCGAATTCGGTGCGGACGTGATTCTCACGGATGCTCGCAAGGACGAGCCCGAATGGAGACCGCCCGATTCGATGAATCAGCAGGACGCTCACCACGAAGAACATCAGCACGAAGAAGTAGTACTGGGAATCCTTCATAATCGGGATGCTTATCAACCCAAGCGAAATCGGGGCCCGAATAATTCCCGAAAGCCCGTCGTCACCGCCGGTTATGCCACGTACGTTCCACATGAGTGAAAATACCATCATGCCGAACGCGAGAGTCAGCATTGCGAAATAGATCTCCGTGTGACGCACACAGAAAAAACCGATGATCAACGCCATAACCGCGGCAGCAATAACCCCCGCGACGACAGCGAGAACCGGGTGGGAGTGGACATGGATCGTACACAACGCAACACCGTATGCGCCCGTCGCATAGAACGCCGCGTGTCCGAACGAGAGGAGACCTGTCCTGCCAAAAAGAATATTGTACCCCATGGCGAATATCGACAGAATCATCACCCGCATTGTCAGGTAGAGGATGAACCTACTGGAGAACAATCCGATCCCGATCAGCACAGCGATACCTAACGCCGCAAGAATATATGTCCAGGAGCGGTTCATCGATCAACTCTCCGCGAAGAACCCCTGCGGCCGCCACAACAGCACTGCCGCCATGAGAATGAACGTGAGGAACATGTCCAAGGTAGGAATGAACCTCGTCCCGAATGAGGTGAGCAGGCCGATGACCAAGGCGCCAAGAAACGCTCCCTTGAGACTCCCCAGTCCGCCGATGACCACCACGACAAAGGCCTCGATGATAATTGCCTCCCCCATTCCGGTTGTGAGAAGCCCGACGTACGGCACCGCGAGCGCTCCTCCCAGCGCCGAAAGCCATGCGCCGAACACGAAGACCCCAGTATACAACGCGGGCACCTTGACACCGATAGCTGCTGCCATTTCACGGTCGGAAGCCGCCGCCCTTATGATCCTCCCCCACCACATCTTTTCCAGCATCGCCCAAAGACCGAGCGCAACCAGGGGCCCCACCGCGATGATGAACAGATTGTATACCGGGAAATCCCGACCGGCGATCGACACCGAACCTGACAGCCCTGGAACCGTGGGCGATCCGATGGACCCCGCGCCCCAGATCATCTTCACCAGTTCATCGAAAATCAGGACCATGGCAAAGGTCAGAAGAAGCTGGTACGGCAGCTCAAGGGGATACACGTGACGCAGCAGGAACCGCTCCATAAAGTACCCCACCACACACACGACCAAGGGCCCAAGAAGTACCCCGAGCCAAAAATCCACTCCCGCGAACCGCAGGAACGTGTAGCAGAGGTACGCTCCCAGCATGTAAAAGCTTCCATGAGCGAAGTTGAGCACCCGGAGCACACCGAAGATCAAGGTAAGACCGCTTGCAACAAGCCAAATGAACATGCCGGCCGAAATGCCGGCGAGGCACACATGGACGAGAGACTGAACCATCGAACGCCATTCTCCGATCGAAGCGACTGCCGTGTTCTCGTTGCCCCTCCCCGCCAACGGGGGAGGGGCATATTTTGGGAATTCTGCTTATGCTAATGCCTATGGCTCTTATTTCCCCTTCATAAATGAGCCACTATGATTTGAACGGCGGTTTGCTCGCGTCGCCTTCAAAGGGCGGACGGTTGAAGAATTCTTTCGCCGGAATCACGATCTGCTTCCCCATGATTTTGAACGGGTAATTCGGGCTGCTGACCGTCAGGCCCCACGGAACGTCGTACATTGCCTGATGGTCTTCCTTACGGAAAACCCGCTTTCCGGCCGGGCCGTCGAGTTCCATGCCTTCGAGCGCCTTGATCACTGGACCGGTCTCTTTCGAGCCCGCGGCCTCGATGGCTTTCTTGAACGCGAACATCGTCGAATACGCGGTCTCGGACACGTACGCCGGATAGTGGTTCCAGCGCTTCTTGAACCGGGCCACCCAGTCCTTATTCTGCGGAGTATCCGGATACAGGAAGAAATACCGGCCGGAGATCCAAATGTTGTCAGGCATTTCCGCGCCAAGCCCCTCGAGCACGTCCATCGCCGCGCCCACGGGGAGCATTACGTGTTTAATTTTCTCAAACAGTCCTGCTTGCTTGGCCTGCTTCATCATGGTGATAAGCTCGCCGGCCCAAACCACGGAGTACAACCCTTCCGGCTTCGCGTCCATGATCGTGTTGATGTGCGGCCTGAAATCGGTAGTGCCGAAAGGCGCCCAAGACTCCGCAGTGAACTGCACGCCCGGCTTGAGCTTGCCAAGGGTCTCCTTAAACATGTTCCACGTGGTGAATCCGTACTCATATTTCGGGTTGATAGTGGCCCAGCTCATGGCCGGCAGATCTTTGGCCACGAATGCCGCTGCATTGCCGTCCTGGTATGTCGGGGTGCAAATGCGGAAGACCTGTCTGACGCCCTTCTTGAACACCTCTTCTTCCGTGAGTTTCTCTGTGGCGGCGTGGGTCACCATGAGCACGCGGTCGAGCTGCCCCATTACCGGCGCAACCGCAAGCGCCTGACCGGAGGAATCCACTCCCGCAAGGAGGTCGGCACCCCAGCTGTCGACAAAGTACCGCACATTCTGGATAGCTGTAGGAGCAGCTAAGGTCGAATCACGAATTTCCATCTCGATCTTCTGGCCGGCAATACCGCCTGCGGCGTTGATTTCCTCTACGGCCATGACAGCGCCCATTTTGTGGAATTCGCCGTAGCCGGCCAGAGTGCCGGAGAGGACAGCCTGATAACCCACCTTGACGGGCCCCTTGATACTTGGGGTTGCGGCCCACAAACCGACGGGCTTCATCACACCGGGGCCGAGAGCCGATGCGGCCGCGGTCAGCAATCCTGCTTTAATGAAATCCCTCCGTTTCATGCCTTGTCCGTCCATGGTCATCCTCCTTGTCTCGATGTGGGAACGCCTCAGGACCTGCACGTCATGATTGGAAGACCGTGGAGTCTCCGCCTCCCGCGGGCGTTCGCAAAAGGTTGACGAAAAAAGCTCGGGCCGGATCGGAACTCCTCGACCTGCCTGGGCTACCAGATCGTCCAGCCGCCGTCGATGAAGATCGTCTGTCCGGTTATGAAGTCCGATGCCTTGGAAGCAAGAAATATGACCACTCCTGCCAGCTCGTCCGGCTGTCCCCACCGCCCCATCGGGGTACGGTCGACGATAAACTGGAACCGTTCGGGATCATTGCGCAACTGGGCTACAAGGGGAGTCTCGAAATAAGTCGGGCCGATGGCGTTGACTTGGATCCCCTGTTTGGCCCATTCCAGTGCCATCACCTTGGTCATCTGAATCACGCCGCCTTTGCTGGAGGCATAGGCAACCTGGGTAGGCAGCGCAACGGCCCCGAGAATCGAGGCCATGTTGATCACCTTGCCCCGGCAGCGGGAGATCATATGCGGCACGACTGCCTGAGCCATCAAGAAATAACCTTTCAGGTTCGTGCTGAGCACAAGGTCCCATTCGTCCGGAGAAAGCTCCAGCACGGGCTTCCTGACGTTCACTCCGGCATTGTTGACAAGAATATCGATGTGCTCAAAAGTTGAAAGAGTTTCCCTGACGCTTCGATCTATACATGCTTTGTCAAGCACGTCAACCGCAAAAAACTCGGCCCGGCGCCCCACTTCCTCTACCGCGGCCTTGACGGCCTTGAGCCCTTCCACATCGCGCGCATACAGGGCCAGATCGGCTCCGGCTTTGGCCAAGGCCACCGACATGGCCTTCCCGAGTCCCTTGGACGCGCCCGTTACCAGCGCAACACGGCCGCTGAGGTCAAACAGCTCGTCGTACATGGTTGCATCTCCGCGCATACTATCTCACCCCGGATCATGATCCGACAGCCCCCCTGATGAGTTCAATCCTTGAATGGCTCTGTGCTTAAAGTGCGAACATACTGCGGGTAAGGCTCCCGAGTCAAGACGAACACGCAGTCGAAGCAAATACTCGGCTATCGTTACATCCCCAGGTATGACGCGCGGATCTGCGGATCTCCCAGAAGCTCCGTAGCTGGACCGGTTCGAACGATCCGGCCGTTTTCCAGCACGTAAGCGCGGTGGGCAATTTGGAGGCTTTTCACCACGTTCTGTTCTACAAGGAGAATGGATATGCCTTCTTCGTTTATCAGGCGGATGACTCGGAAAAGCTCCGCAACAACGAGGGGAGCAAGTCCGAGCGATGGTTCGTCAAGCATGAGCAGCGCCGGTCTGGCCATCAGCGCACGACCGATTGCCACCATCTGCTGCTCGCCGCCGGAAAGGGTGTGGACTTTCTGGCGGGCCCGGTCCCTCAAGCGGGGAAAGAGGTCGTAAACTCGTCGCAATCGCTCCTGACGACCGTTCCTTACATTGCGGGGGTACGCGCCGAGTTCCACGTTCTCGAGGACAGTCATATACGGAAACAAAAGCCGCGCCTCCGGCACCATCGACAGTCCCGTGGCAACGAGGTCATGAGATCCGAGCCGTCGCGCGTCCCGGCCCTGGAATTGGACTTTTCCCGAAAGCGGTCGTATCAGACCCTGGATCGTTCGTAGGGCGGTTGTCTTACCCGCACCGTTCGACCCGAGCAGCGCCACAATCTCACCTTTTCCTACGGTGAAGGAAACGTCCCACAAGACCTGAACCGCACCGTACGCTACGTTGATGCTCTCCACCTCAAGCATGGCCGCCCTCCGCGACAGCCGCGTTCCCCAAATACGCCTCAATAACGAGCGGATCGCTGACAACTTCGGACGGCGAGCCTCGTGCGATCAGAGACCCGTAGTTAAGAACCATGACCGTTCGGCAGAGTTCCACAACAACCTTGAGCACGTGTTCGATCATAATCACGGTGACGCCGCGTCGCTGGATACCGCGGATCGTCTCGATGACTCGTGTGCATTCCGTGGGGGTGAGCCCTGACACCACCTCGTCCAGAAGAATAATCTCAGGATTCGTGGCCAGCGATCTGGCGATCTCCAGGTGCTTTTTGTCCACGAGGGTAAGCTCCTGAGCCTTTTGATGGGCCTTGCCCGCCAGTCCGACGAACTCGAGTGCGTTCAGGGCGTGTCCGATCCGCTCTGATCGAGGCGGAAGTTCGCTCCTGCCAAAAGAGACGCCCACGAGAGCATTTTCCAGCACAGTGAGCGATGCAAAAGGCCGAACCAGTTGGTACGTTCGCGCGATGCCGAGCCTGCAGATGCGATCCGGCCCTAGGTCTGTAATGTCTCGTCCTCTGAACCGTACCGTACCCTTGTTAGGCTTCAGCGACCCCGCGATCACATTGAACAAAGTGGTCTTGCCGGCCCCGTTGGGCCCTATTATGCCGAGGATTTCCCCTTGAGGCAGCGAAAAGCTCACGTCGATCAACGCGGAGAGCCCACCGAAATACTTGTGAATATTTGAGCATTCGAGAAACGCTGTCATAAGACTTTCCGACTTTCCGACAGACCGAGCGCAGGGAGACTCCGTCCGGAATCCGCCTCGGCAAAACGATGGATAATCTGCTGCAAAAGGGGTGTTCGCACAAGACCGCCGGGCATAAGCAGCCCAACAAGCACCATGATCGCGCCGTACATTGTCAGATGGAGGTACGGCACCTGGGTCCACAAAACCTCCTGGACTAATGTAAGAAACACCACTCCGAGAAACGGTCCAACGATGGTGCCCGTTCCGCCGAGCATTGCCATGACGATCGGACTTAGGGCGATCTCCAGGCCGAATACCGCAGAAGGACTGATGTATGTGACGTTCCAGACATAAATGCCCCCAATGAGGCCGGCCGGCACAGAGCTGATCACCAGCGTCGCACATTTGCAGAGCGTGGTGGGAACGCCGAAAGCCCGTGCAACCTCTTCGTCTTCCC
>JAIWNO010000056.1 GCA_020216785.1 Desulfomonile sp. | reverse complement strand
GCGACGCAAGGCCGTCGAATCTTCGTTCACGGGACCTCCCGACACCCACCAAAAGACCTGCGATTCGGTCAGAACTTTTGGCAACTGCTATAAGGCTTTCGTGTTGAGGGGATTTTCGGGTCGGCTGGGATAGGAGTTGACGGTGAGCTGTTACTCCGGCAGCGCGGTCACCGGAAAGCTCAAATTGGCAATAAAACGGCTGGAAAAGCCAGGATGAGAACTCAATTCCAGCACCCGTACCGCTGCCGGAATTTCTTCGATCTCTTTCATGATCTGTTCGTTGAGCAAGGCAAAGCAAGCGCCGGTCAACGAGGAATTGCCCACAAAGCTGACGGGACCGCGATAATCGTGAGGCAGCAGTCCGATTCGCTTGAGGTTCCCCGGGTCCAGATGATACCCGAAAGCACCGGCCACGATGATCTCTTCCACATCGCCGGAGGTCAGGCCCGCGTCCTCTAAAACCATGAGGGTTCCCGACATAACCGCGCCTTTCGCGAGCTGCACTTGTCGAATGTCCTGTTGGGTTAAGAACACGTTGTCGGTCAGATGAAAGCGGTCGTCATTCATTCGGGCTTTCAGGCGCCGGTCGCCATTCGGGTTGAAGGCACCGCCGGGCTGGATCAAACCGGCAGCATACAGGGACGCGACAAGGTCGATCAGACCGCTTCCACAGATTCCCGCGGCCGGCAACCTTCCGATTGTAGTGAACCGCGGGCTGAGGTCGTCGTCCAGCGCAAATGAATCGATCGCGCCCGGAATCGCCCGGCAGCCACAGCTGATGTTCATACCCTCCAGCGCGGGCCCCATGGCGCACGAGGCTGCGATCATCCGGTCCGGCGTCTGAATGAGCACAATTTCACCGTTGGTGCCCATGTCGATAAACAGGGTCACCCGCCCCCGTGACCGATAGTCAATCGCGGCGAGGCCGGCGATGATATCCGCGCCGATATACGCGGAAACTCCCGGCAACAAGATTGCTCGGCCTCGCGGATGAATCGGCAGGCCGGATTGCTCGCCTGTCAGAGCGAGAGACTTCAAAAACACCGGACGGAACGGCGCGAGCGCCAACGAAAGCGGCTCTACACCGGCCAAGATGTGGAGCATCGTCGTATTCGCAGCCACGGTCATGAGGTAGACCTGTTCGCGACTGTGGTCCGGCCCCAGCGCCTCGTCCAGCATTTCGCCGAGCTTCTGCGTCAGTGCATGACGCAAGGTGGAGAGCCCGTCGGGTTCCTGACGACAGTACGTGATTCGCGTGATAACGTCCCCGCCGTAGGCGGTCTGTGGATTCAGGCTGGAGTTGCGGCCTACCAGTTCTCCGCTTTCCAAATCAAAGAGGGAGAGAGAAAGGCTGGTGGTGCCCACATCCACAGCCGCTCCAAGGAGAGGTACACCATCGGGAACAACATCAAGAAGCTCGCCTCTGAAGACCGCACCGAAGGCTTGTGCGTTTCTCCAGTCCCATGTGGCAATCCTGTTAAGGACCTGCGGATCGTTCGTCTGAATGGAGAGGATTTCGGCATACGGGAGGGCGCTGCCGGCATCGGGTTGCGGAAGCTGGATGCGCTTGAGCGGGCTGTCCACCCGCACCGTGCGATCTTCTACTCCGAAAACCGCTTTCAGCCGGGTCCAGTCCTCGCTGAGGGAGACCCGGACGCGGCCGACAACTCTCGCCATGCACGCGAGTCGCACGTCGTGAGGCCGGCCGATCAGGTGCTCCTGTTCTTTGTCGTCGGGCGGTGTAAGCTCTCCGTGAGCTGTTACTTTGCACGCGCCGCACGCTCCGCGACCGTTGCAAGTGGACTCCACGCCGAAACCGGCTCGGCGGATGCACGACAGGAGCGTTTCTTCCGGCTCGGCCTCAATGGTGAGGTCCCTGCCGATGAAAACAACCTCCCGAGGAGACGACGCATCAGTCACATCACACCCTGGACCGCGGCGACACGGGCAAGCGAATCGAAACCCAAATGGGACAGTTCGACAGTGGTAAACGGCGGGATGACCACGTAATCGCTCTTATTCCACGGCCCGGAAAGCAGGCCCTTGAGATAGTCCACGGTACCGGGAATAACCTTAGGCTCAAGCTTGAGCGTTTGAGCGATATCCCGCACATTCGGCAGCAGTTCAGTGAGGTCGTACGCTCCGGTGTCAATGAGCCCAAGAGTGCGGTAGTGCGCCAGCATCCGGCGGTAGATCCTTTCGGTGCGATCCGGTCCAAACCGCGCGAGCACGGACTGATATTCCGTCCAAATATTGGCTTCCCCTTCCAGCCAACCCTTTGTGAGAAAATAGACGCCGCCCTGCCGAAAGCACTGCTCTCGGCATTCCTTGGATCCGAGCAGCAGCGTAATGCAATCATCCACTTTGGGAAGGATCAGCTCGTACGATCCTGAAGTAAGCCCTGCAACCGCATTTCCGCAGAAGCCGAACGCGAGCAGCACCCGATCGACGCCGGCAATGCGATCCAATTCCTCCTGCAATCGCCGCCGCAGCGATTCGGGAACCAGGTGCAGCCCGGATTCGACCCAAATGAACGGGTGCCGGCAATCCGTCTCGCAGGCTGCCTTCCTAAGCTCGTCACGAATAGTGTTACAAGCAAGAACGACTGTTTTTTCGTCGGAAGCGTCACTCATATCTCACTATTCCTGCTGAAATGTACCACGCGTGGATATACGAGGCAAGACGCCAAGCGGTCCACTGAAAGGCCAAGCGCCTCTTCACGTCACCTGGATACCGGGCAGGATGGCCGCAATATCTTTTTCAGATGTCCTCGTGAGGTCGTAAAACATGATCCGGGTGGGCTTTTCACGATCCTTTTCGTGAATGAAATCGAAGTTCGCTCGCCGGTAGAAAGAGACTGCCATTAGCCTTGAGGGACGTCAAGCGGAATTCGTGTTGTGCGGGGCAGGCATTTCAGCCGGCAGCGGAACGGTATTCCAGCTCGGGGGGGGCGGAGCCCCGCGGAACGCGGGACCGCCCCACCCGCTTAAAGGCCTGACGTTTTGGCGGACAGATGTTTTGAGGTCTTTTCTCGGCGCCCCTATTCCTCCACAGCGATTACCGACAGCCTTCCGGGGCCGTGCACGCCGATAGTCAGGGTCAATTCGATGTCTGCGGTGCGGCTGGGGCCTGTTTCCAGGGTAATATTCGTCGGCGGGCCGTCACCCCATTGGGAAAAGAAGTGGTCGAGCGTCTCGACGATGCGATCGGTCGCGATAAGCGCAATGTGATGCTGCGGGACCAGCCCTCCCTGCACCGCCCTGCCGCCCGCGCTGGTAGAAACGAGGCTGCCCGTCTCCGCGATGCCGGCAAAGACCTCTTCCACGCATACGGAAGCGCTCGTGTAATCGTCCGTCACGCGGTCTTCAGGTAAAGCGATGGAGCGCTCCAGCTCCGTGAGACGCGGGCAATAGACTACCGAATCGCCCCCAATAAGGTCTGCTATCATGCGATCCACCCCGGCCCGGCCGCGCACACGTGCCGTTTCCGCAGCGACCGCAGCCACGTTCTCCAAAAAACGATCGATGGTCTCGTCGCGCGTCATCTCACCCTCCGCTGGAAAGACCTCTCGGCCGGCTTCGGCAGACGGCCCAGGGTCTGAGGATCGATAAGCTTCTCCATGAGCGGCCACAGCACTCGTGCCATGCTCCGACCCAATGTGAAAAGCCCTCCCAGCGAAGCCGCTCGACCGAACGCAGCTATACCGGCTCGCTCGATTGCAGGAGTGAAGCCCTCTTCAACCCGGCGTTCACGCAAACGTCTGAGGAGGTCCGGAAGGGGCACCTTCACCGGGCAGACCTCTCCGCACGCGCCGCACAAGGTCGTGGCGTCCAGCAATGGATGAGCTTTGGCCATGCCCTCCAGAAGCACGGAAAGGATGATCCCCATCGGTCCCGGATACGTGGCCCCGTACACATGCCCGCCGACAGTGCGGTACACCGGACACGCATTGAGACAAGCGCCGCATCGGATGCATTTGAGCATGTCCCGGTATTCGCCCGCGACGATGGACGACCTGCCGTTATCCACGAAAACGATGTGCAGCTCCTCCGCTCCGGTGCGATCTCCAAGCTTCCGCGGGCCGGTGATGACCGAAAGATAGCTGGTAATTGCCTGGCCGGTTGCAGACCTCGGCAGCAGACGTATGAAGGTGGGAAGGTCCGCGAGCGAGGGAATGATCTTCTCGATGGATAGCACCACGATGTGAAGCCGCGGCAGGGTCGTGCACATCCGGCCGTTCCCTTCGTTAGTGAAAAGCACGACGCTCCCGGATTCGGCCACGGCAAAGTTCGCGCCGGATATGCCCGCGGCGGCGGAAAGGAACTCCCGACGCAGCGTCTGCTGAGCCACCTTGGTCAGTTGAGCCGGGTCTTCCGAGTATTCGCAGGAGAGCTTTTCGGCAAAGAGCCTGCCCACCTGGCGTCGGTCCTTGTGGATCGCAGGCACGATTATGTGCGAAGGCTGCTCGGACGCGAGCTGGATGATATACTCGCCAAGGTCCGTCTCCACCACACGAATTCCGTTGGCGATGAGGTAGTCGTTGAGGTGGATCTCCTCGCTGACCATGGATTTGGCTTTTACGACCTTGTCGACTCGATGTTGTTTGAGAATCGAGAAGATCGTCTCCCGCGCGGCTGCTGAATCGGCCGCTCGGTGAACCTGGGCGCCGGCGCGGGACGCGCGCTCGATGAACCGATCGAGGTACGACGAAAGATTGCCCAACACTTCGGAGCGAATGCCGGAAGCTGCTTCCCGCAATTCCTCCAGAGGCACGCAAGCGGCCGCTTGCGCACGCTTGGCGGCAAATGTGTCAGTGGCGTTGCGGAGAGCGGCCCGCAGCAATGAATCCTGCACCGCGGCCGCGGCATTGCTCCGGAAATCAATCGGTGCGACTGTCGGTGTCATGGCAACCCCTCAGCGAGGACCGCGGCAATGTGCGTGACTCGCACGTCCGCGCCTCTCCGTTTGACCGCGTCGGCAATATTCATCAGACAGCCGTGGTCGCATCCCGTGACCGTATCAGCGCCCGTCCTCAGGATGGAATCCAGCTTTTCGTCGGCCATTGCCATCGAAATCTCCGGCTGCTTGCCCATGAAAATCCCGCCGAACCCGCAACATCGCTCAGCATCGGGCATAGGAACAAATTCGACGCCTTGCATGGAGCGCAGGAGCATGACCGGCTCTTCCCGAACGAGCAGTTCACGAATCAGCTGGCACGAAGCGTGGTACGTGATCCTACCTTTGCCCTTGAAGCCCGTCTCATGCGCCTTGCACACGTGAACCAGGAACTGTGTCAGCTCGAAGATACGTGAGCCCACATCTTCGGCTTTTTGTCTCAGTCCCGGATCGTTCTTGAACAAGTGGGGATAGTGGTTCTTGACCATGGATGCGCACGATCCGGACGGCGTCACAATGGGATCGCCGTTCGCACCGAAGACCGAGAGAAAGTGCCGTGCCGCCTCCCTGCTTTCGCGGACGTATCCGCCGCTGTCCGCGGGTTTGCCGCAGCACGTTTGACCCCGAGGGGTTCGTGCGTCCACACCGAAATGACGGAGCAGCTTGACCATTGCTTCTCCCGTCTGAGGGTAGAACGTGTCCACCAGGCATGTGGCAAAGAGCTGAACGCGCATGGGTGCACCTCGCCGTTAGGGCCGTCCCTGACGACAAAACGGTTTTATGCAATGGTTTCCTGAAAGTTCATGGACCTGCTCCCGTGCATGAAAAATGGTCAGACCATTTAATGGCTCATTGGTCGGATTTGTCAACCAAAACTTTCCGCCCCTCGCTCCTGCCCCCTAAGTAATTGATAAATGAGATCACCCGTTGAAGATATGCAACACGTTGAAATCCTAATTGAATATCGCAACCGCTTTGCTGAGGTGCCCCGGCACGGCCACAAGATCAGGCACTATTCACCTGTTATCACTTACTCATTCCAGCGGATTGAATCGCTTGATCAGTATCGGCAGAAACGAGGAATCAGCTCTTCGAATATCTTTTCACGCAAATCCTCGTCTTTGGTTCGCTCTTCAATCAATTCGACAATTTGCCTGTTTCGTTTGAACACGAAGTCCGCGTATTCCCTGTGAACTCTGAGGCATTCGTCCTCTTCGTGCGGCACTCTGACCAGGCCGCGTAATCCGGACTGATAGGGCAGCTTAACCTCTCCCGTGAGCACCCCGCGCTTGCCCTTATCGAGAAGCGTCAAGTCTCTTCGTTTCCGCGAGCCTCTTCCGGTCTGCTCGCATTTCGCCCGCGCAAAAGGCAGGCTTGGAAGCTTCAACAGGATTTCGTTGATCCAACTTGCGATGTCAGCGGTGAGTTCCAACTCGTTCATGACCCACGCCACATACCAGCCAACCGCGAATACGGACGGCTCGTGATGCAAAAATGATGGTGTCTATCGACATGGGACGGTCAAGTATCCGGGCACGGAGTTTATCGAAAACAGAAATGGTTGCAAGCACGAAACCCGAACCTGACTTCATGGAGGGGCGGGAAGGCTGCGGAAAACATTGTGACGAACTGAAAGGTGCACCGGCACAGCCTACGGGCTTCCCATCGCCTCCATCACCGCGTCGTGTACCCGCGGACGAAAGGACTTGATTCGGGTGTCAGCCTCCCCCATGAAGACGCGGTTGGTCAGCAGCACCACGATCACGTCCTGCTCCGGATCCATCCACAAAGATGTTCCTGTAAACCCGGTGTGCCCGACGCTTCGGGCCGAGAAGAACCGGCCGCTCGACGAGCCTTCCGGCGAACAAGTGTCGAAGCCGAGCGCCCTGCTCCCATCCGGAGTGGGATCGGCTTTGGTGCAGAACATGCGTGTGACGGCCGAATCGAAGATCGTTGGTCTTCCGTGCAACGAACGGAGCACTTCGGCAGCCACTCGGGCGACCGCTGCCGCGGTCCCGAAAAGGCCCGCGTGACCTGCCACGCCGCCCAATGCTCGCGCGTTCAGGTCATTCACCAGACCCGGAGCATCCTCCGGCCGCGTGAGCGCAATTCGCGCCTCTTCCCCTTGCGGTCGGAACCGCAGGTCATCAGCCGCACCCAGCGGCTCGAAGATCCGCCGAGCGGCCAATGCGTCTAACGACTGCCCGGTTTCGTCCTCGATGATAAACCCGAGCAGCATGAACCCGAGGTCCGAGTAGAGGCTTTCCGCGCCCGGATCTGACTGGAGCGGCTCCGCGAGGATCTGTTCCGCAGTGAATCTCCTCCGATCCGGATTCGGAAGCGTCAGCAGGTAATAGGGCCACCAAGCCGGAAGGCCGGAAGAGTGGGCGAGCAGCTGCCGGGGCGTGATGCATCTCTTATCGTCCGGACCCCACGGAAACCACTTTTCAAGGGGCGTATCGAGCACTCCCGGCTTTTCGGCCGCGAGCACCATCCAGCAGGGCGTGGTCGCAAGCACCTTGGTGAGGGATGCGAGATCGAACAGGGTGTGCGGATCGGTCTTCGCTGTGCCGGGTCCGCCCAGCGTGCCGTACGTCTCATGAAAGACGGTCGCGTCACTACGGGCAACGAGCAGCGCGGCAGCCGTGAAGATCTTTTCGTCGAGGCCGCGGAGCATGAGTTGGTGGGCGTGATTAAGCTCAGTCTGTGCCATGGGTTTGGTTTCCTCATCGATTCCTCGGGTTTCCCGGAGGAAGTCCCTGCCCGCAAGGCGCAGTGTGAACAGCCGTACGCTTCGGAGGCTGCCTCAAAGCCCATTCCAGGAGTGTTGACCGCGCGAGTCCGTAGCAAAGTCAAGGGATACGGAAATGTATATCATCAGGCCCTGAGGCGTTCAGCGAGAAGTTGGAGGGTGTGCACGACCGTCGGGTCGCCCGTTTTCAAGAGATTACCCGTGAGCGTCAGCCTGCAGCCCGGACAGCCGGTGGCTACCGTTTGAGCGCCTGTAGCTCTAATGTTCGCCGTCTTACGACTTGTGACTCCTGCCGAGATCTCTACGTGCTCGAACTGAAACGACCCTGCGCCGCCGCAACATTGGTCCGCACCGGCCATCTCGACGAACCGCACATCGTCCATCGCCGCCAGCAGCTGTCTGGGCGGGGTCGACACTTTCATACTGCGCACCATGTGACAGGGATCGTGATACGTTACGGTCAGAGGACTTTCTTTGGTCTTGCGCTCAATGGGGAGTTCCTCCAAGTACTCGACGACCACCTCTGAGACATCCTTGATCTTGGACGCGACCCGATGGGCCTTTTCCGTGTCGAGGCCGAGGTCTTCCATGAGATGCGGCACTGCCTTCTTGAGGCCCCCACCGCATGTAGCGCAGTCCACCACGATTGCGTCCACGTCGGTACGATCGAGGATGTCCAGGTTCTTCTGCACGTTGGGGAGCGCTTCCCGGCGGGCGCCGCTGAGAAATATGGGCACCGAGCAGCACACCTGATCACGCGGGACGAGTACCTCCAGACCGAGGCTCGTGAGCACTTTGACCACAGCCCGGCCCACGTCCTCGTTGATGAGATCGGTCGCGCAGCCGGTAAAATAAAGTACCCGTCCGACCCGAGCGCCTTTCGCAGGGACGATCTCGCCGACGCGGCTGCGGAATGAAGACCGATTGAACACCGGAAGACGATTGAGCGGAATGTTGCCGAGCTTCCACTCGATGTTAAGCGGGGCCACGATCATACGGGAGCCGACCCGCGCGATCCCGGCACCGAGTCTCATAAGAAGCGGGTCCTGAAGCGCCGCGAACAGGGCCTTCTTGGCAAATTTCGGCCCCAGCGTTTCATGAAGCTCCATGCGCATGTTCTCAAACACCCGGTCCAAGCGGACGCCGCTCGGGCACGCCTGTGCGCACGCCTCGCAGAGAATGCAGCTCATGAGCGCTTCCTGCAGGCTCTTGGTGATCGAGAGGTCTCCTTCGAGGTATTTCTTGACCATCTGGACGCGGCCCCGCGGCGCATACCGCTCCATTCGCATCACACGGTACGTTGGGCAGACAGGCTGGCACATCGCGCATTTGAGACAACTGTACAGGTCTTCTTTTATGGCTTCCGCAAACATGACTCTTCCGATGATTTCATCGTGATCTCAGGGGTTCGGGGGGCCGAACGCCGGGGGCCGCGGCAAATCAAACGAACTTGCCGGGGTTGAGAATCTTCTTGGGATCGAGGCTCTCCTTGATACGCCGCGTTACGGACATTGCCACTTCATCCAGTTCCATCGGCAAAAAGCGGGCCTTGGCCATTCCGATGCCGTGCTCTCCCGACAGGGTGCCGCCAAGCGACAGTGCTGCACGGAAAATCTCCTCCGTCGCGGCTTCCACACGCTGAAGCTCGTTCTTATCCCGCTGGTCGAAGAGCACGAGAGGATGAAGGTTGCCGTCGCCCGCGTGGGCCAGCACTCCGATCTGGAGATTGTATTTTTTTGCGATGTCTACGGTGCGCCGGATCATCTCCGTGAGATTGGATACCGGTACGGTCGCATCTTCCAGCGCCGTGTTCGGTCTAAGCCGCGCCATTGCGGAAACCGCGGACCGCCGAGCGGTCCAGAGCTTGTCCGCCTCTTCTGCATTGGCCGCAGCCATTACCGTGCGTGCTTTATTATCCTCGAGGATCTTTTCAATCTTCCGCACTTGCGCGTCGAGCCCCTCCGGATCGCCGTCCACTTCGATAAGGAGTATAGCATCCACGTCGGTGGGCAGTCCCAGCTTGGCATCCGCTTCAACAGCGGAGATCACGACCCGATCCATGAGTTCGAGTCCTGCGGGCAGGATGCCCGCGCCGATGATCGCCGCGACCGCATTGGAGCTGTCTTCCAGACGCGGGAAGTCGGCCCGTACCGTGCGCGAGGCCCTCGGTTTGGGAATGAGCCGAACAATGATCTCGGTGACGATTCCGAGTGTTCCTTCGGAGCCGCAGATCAACCTGGTCAAATCATACCCGGTGACGTTTTTAATGGCGAGTCCACCGGTTCTGAGCACATCGCCGTTTGCCAGCACCACAGTGAGACCCAGCAGGTAGTCTCGAGTCACGCCGTACTTGAGCGTCTTCGGACCGCCGGAATTCGTCCCGACCGTCCCGCCCATGGTGGCCATTTTCCATGAGCTTGGGTCGGGTGGATACATGAGCCCATACTTGGCAACTTCCTGCTGGAACTCGAAGTTGATGACACCGGGCTGGACACGAGCCACCCGATTGTCGGAGTCAATCTGAAGGATGGCGTCCATCTTGCTCATGGCCAACACGATCCCGCCCTTGACGGGGACGGTCTCTCCGGCAAGGTTCGTGCCGGAGCCGCGCGGGGTTACCGGAATGCCTTCCCGATACGCGATCTTCATGATCGCGGAGACTTCTTCGGTAGAAAGCGGGTAGAGCACCAAATCCGGGAGGTGCTCCTCGATGTGAGGATCCAACGAATAAGCGACAAGATCTTCCGGTTTGTCGGTGGCCCGGTCCGGGCCGACGACGGCGATAAGCTCTTTCTTGACGCGATCCTCCATCCCCACTCTCCTGGTCAATTGTTTCATGCGCGCCTGACGGGCGCAGACGGATTCCATCGGATAAAATAACCATATGCAAATACAAGGCAAGTTTCAAGTCCAAACCAGGCGCTCGAAAGCTTCGACTGAGCCCGACGTTGCATTCGCGGGGCCGAATCCGTATCATACGCCTGTTCTCCCCGGCAACGCATCGATCGAGGAAGGTTGACAATGGCGCATAACACTCCAAGGGCGGACAACACTCACCGCATTTCCGTCGGACAACTGGACATGCCGCCGCGGCTTTTGCTCGGACCGGGGCCTTCGAACTGCCATCCGCGGGTCAGGCAGGCCATGGCGATGAACGAGGTCGGACATCTGGACCCTACCTTTATCGCCTTGATGAGCGAGGTGCAGGAATTGCTCCGCTACGTGTGGCAGACAAACAACGCATTCACAATCCCCGTGAGCGGCACGGGCAGCGCGGCAATGGAAGCGACCCTCGCGAATTGCGTCGAACCCGGTGATATCGTGCTCGTCGGCTGCAACGGGTACTTTGGCGAGCGTCTCTGCGACATGGCATCTCGGTACGGCGCTGACGTCCGCCGTATGGAAAAGCCTTGGGGGGAGGTTTTTACCCTTGAGGACATCGGTACGGAACTGGATCGGCACCGCCCGGTTATGCTGGGACTCGTGCACGCAGAAACTTCTACCGGCGCTCTTCAACCGATGGAAGGCATCGGTAAGCTCTGTCGGGAATTCGGGTGCCTTCTCTTGCTGGATACCGTTACGAGCCTCGGCGGAGTGCCTGTTCTCCTCGACCAGTGGCACGTGGACCTCGCCTATAGCGGTAGTCAGAAATGCCTCAGCTGTCCGCCCGGTATAGCGCCGCTCACGCTTGGGGAACGCGCGCTCGAAAAGCTCAATCGTCGCAAGAACAAAGTGCCGAATTGGTACCTCGACATGATGATGGTCGGCAAGTATTGGGGCGCTGAGCGGACCTACCATCATACCGCGCCCATCACCATGAATTATGCGCTTCGGGAGGCGCTCCGACTAGTAGCGGAAGAGGGACTGGAAACGCGCTGGGAACGCCACCGCAAGAATGCGGAGTCGCTCTGGGATGGTCTGAAAGACCTCGGAATCGGCTGCCACGTTGCGAAAGAGCATCGCCTCCCGAGCCTGACAACCGCATTGGTGCCTGACGGCGTGGACAGCAAGGCGGTGAGCGCCTTCCTTTTGCAAAACTACAACATCGAAATCGCTGCGGGGTTGGGTCAGCTGGCGGGAAAAGTCTGGCGTATCGGTCTCATGGGATTCAACAGCCGACCGGAGAACGTGACATTGCTTCTCTCAGCGTTAAGGCACGGGCTCGAAGCAGTGGGATAAGGAGACAGTCTCAAGACTCGGGAGGAGTTGAAAATCGTAGCACGATCGAGTCTGGGATTCGTCTTTGCCACCATCACCCCGGCCCTCTCCCCGTGGGAGAGGGAGGCATTTGGGGCCGATTTCCGGTCCCATCTCCCTCAGGGAGAGGGTTAGGATGAGGGGGTATTCGTGCTACGATTTCACTATTTCCAGTGATTTTGAGACAGTCTCCAAGGCGCTGTGCCCGACAGAGGAAAATCACGGCGCGTCGAGCGCTTTTCTCACTTTTTTAGCGAGGTTGTCGACACTGAACGGCTTCTGGATGAAATGGACATCTCTGTCCAAGACGCCATGGTGCACGATAAAATTGTCCGTGTACCCCGACATGTACATGACCTTCATGTCCGGACGCGTGGAGGCAATTCTTCTGTGTAGGCTCTTGCCGTCCATTTGAGGAAGCACTACATCGGTGAGCAACAGGTGGATCGCTCCGTGATGCGAGTCGCTTATGCGGAGCGCCTCCTCAGGGTCAGCCGCCTTGAGCACCACATAGCCGAGCATTCCCAACACGTCTCCGACCAGGTCTCTCACCACCTCGGCATCTTCAACGATAAGGATTGTCTCGTTTCCGACCGGCCTGGGTTCCGGCGCGACGGTCTGCGCTTCGCGTTCCAGGACTGCCCCGGCTCGCGGGAGATAGACTTTGAAGGTTGTGCCGCGACCGGGTTCGCTGTACACGGCCACGTGCCCGTGATGTTGTTTAACAATGCCATACACCGTAGACAACCCGAGCCCGGTTCCCATGCCTTTAGCCTTCGTAGTGAAGAAAGGATCGAATATTCTGGCAAGCGTGGCTTGGTCCATTCCCACGCCCGTGTCGCTCACGGCTACCATAATGTACGGGCCCGGCGTCACTTCCGAGTGCTTGCGGGCGTACTCCTCGTCGAGTGTTACGTTCGCGGTCTCAATTGACAATTCACCGCCGTCCGGCATAGCGTCGCGCGCGTTCACCACGAGATTCATCAGGATTTGCTCTACCTGCCCCACATCCGCGCGCACCGCTCCGAGATCGTTGGCATATACGGTCGTCAGCTCAATGTCTTCGCCGATCAGCCGGTGCAGCATTTCTTCAAGGCCGCTGATAACTTCGTTGAGATCGAGCACCCGCACATCCAACAGCTGTTTACGACTGAACGCGAGCAGTTGCTTGGTGAGCCCGGCCGCACGCTCGGCGGCTCGAACAATTTGGATAAGTTTTTTCTGGTGGCGGCTCTCGTGGGGGATTTGCTGCATAAGAACATTCGCGTACCCGAGGACAGCGGTGAGCAAGTTGTTGAAATCGTGAGCGATACCTCCGGCGAGACGGCCTATGGCCTCCATCTTGGAGGCTTGGTGAAGTTTCTCCTGTAAGCGCTTCTGCTCCGTGACATCTCGCATGATTCCTCTGAAGCCGCACGGTTTGCCGTCCGCGTCCCGCATAAGGGACACCGACGCAGAGACATCCCGCTTTACCCCGTCCGGTCTCGTGAAGACAAACTGAAGCGCCTGCTCGGCTTTCCCCGTCCTGAATACTCGATTGTACGCGCTGAAGACATGCTTCGCGTTAGCCTCGTCCATCATTTCACTGTAGTTCATACTGAGAAGTTCTTCTCGTGAACATCCGACGATCTCGCAGAGACAGTCGTTGCAGAAGATGATATTTCCCCGCAGGTCCGCTTCGTGGTAACCGTCGGTGATCGCTTCGATGATACCACGATACTTTTCTTCGGATTTTCTGAGTTCCTGTTCGGCCAGTTTCAGCTCAGTGATGTCCTCGCACGTCATCAAGTAATCGCCGCCAGGAAGCATCACCGGCCTGAAGTGAATGATCTTGTCTATGCCGTCTTGACATCGAACAGTGAAAATCCGGGACCTGGCCTTGCCCGGAGCGGCCCTGTCGAAGTCCTCCTTCCAGCACGCGATGACCTCATGACGGTACTCCGGGTCCGGAAATGCCTTTCGGAACCACGTCCGCCCGTCGGGAATATCGTGCAGGTCGTAGCCGAACAGCTCCATAAAAGCACGGTTGAGGTAATCGAAAGTGCCGTCCGCTGCGATAAGACACATGCCGAACGGTAGGTTCTCGGCCAGCATCTCAAATCGCTGCTGCTCGATGTCCAGGGCCTGCTCGGCGCGGGCGCGCCCCGCTATTTCCCGGTTTAGTTTCTTATTGGACTTGACGAGAGTTGCGTTGCGGCGAGCCGCCCGCTTCTTGAGCTCCAGCCGCGCTCCGTTTCGTCGCGGGGGCTCTTTTCCGCTTCTGGTGCGTCTGTTCTCAACCATGAGGTTCCCCCGAAGGCACGCTGCCGACGGCGAGCATTGAGTGGAGCTGCAAGACCGGCTGAACCTACCGTGTGCTTTCAGAGCGGTCAAGTAAAATTCGATCTGCGCGGTAAGCAATCAGGGCGAGCCGAGTATATCCCGAACCAGTGCCATGAAGGTCTCTCCACGGTGGTACTCGTTGCGGAACATCCCGAACGACGCGCATGCAGGCGAGAGGAGCATCACGTCGCCGGGCCGCGCATGAGAGAGGAGAGCGTCAACAGCAGGGGCCATCGCGTCGAATCGTCCGACGATTTTGTCCGCCGCGCCCGATGCCGCGAGCCCTTCGTGAAGCGCATCCGTTGCGGTCCCTTCCAAGA
Organism: Desulfomonile sp.; assembly: GCA_020216785.1. Taxonomy (GTDB): domain Bacteria; phylum Desulfobacterota; class Desulfomonilia; order Desulfomonilales; family Desulfomonilaceae; genus JAIWNO01. The sequence goes on along the minus strand of JAIWNO010000056.1, from coordinate 1,735 downwards.
GCGCAATTCGCTTACATCGCTCGGCTGCAGCCTTTGCAAACGGCACCAAGTCGAGGTTCTTGTGTGAGCCCCCGGCAATGAGGAGAATGCTGCGTCCGGACAGCGCCTCAAGCGCAGCTAATCCCGCCGCCGGCGTCGTGCTGGTGGAGTCGTTCACAAAGACGATCCCCTCTTTCTTGCCGAGCCACTGTAGTCGGTGCTCGACCCCATTGAAGCTCTCCACTGCCGGACGGATCACCTCGTCCGGTACGCCCATTAGCCGTGCAAGTCCTATTGCTGCTGCGATATTCTCGAGGTTGTGCCGGCCGGGCAGACGGATATTCCATTGAGAGGGCACATCGCTCACAGAGAAGAACCTCCGTCCCGCCGGCGCTTCATCGGCCATTGCAGCGCATTCCGGCTGTTCACGGTTAAACAGGCAGAAATCACCGTCTCGTTGGTACAGGTATACGGCTTTCTTGTCCGCAATGTACTCGTCCATGGACGAGTACCGATTCAGGTGATCGGGGTACACATTGGTGAAAATGGACGCGTGAGGAGAAATGCGTGCGTCATGGAACCCCTGGAGCTGCCAACTGGAAAGCTCCAGCACCACAATGTCCTGCGGGCCCGCTTGCTCGAGCAGCGGCAGCGTCGCGCAGCCCAACAGGTTCCCGGAAAGAAATGCCCGATGCCCGGCAGCTTGGAGTATTCGATGAACAAGCACAGTCGTGGTGGTCTTGCCCCTTGTTCCCGTAATTCCCACCACCGTGCCGCGAAAGTTCTTGCAAAACAGGGATTCATCCATTTCTACAGGAACGCCGTTCGCTGCGGCGATCCGAAGAAACTCCGACGAGCGGGGCACATCCGCGTTCCGAAGGACCATGTCCGCGTCCGTGAAATCCGCGGGATCATGCCCCCCAAACTTGAGCGTGCAAGGCAGACCTTGCAGCTTCTTTACCGATTCGGCCAGCTCTTGTTCGGTTTTCAGGTCCGTTACCGTGACACGAGCGCCGCTTCTGATGAGGAAAAGCGTGTCTCCCAGACCTCGGCCGAGCAACCCCAGGCCCATCACCGTGATTCTCTTGCCATCGAAAAGCGCTTTGATATTGGACACGGAACGCGCATCTCCTTATCGACTCGACCCGTGTACCACAGTCCTCTCGTTGAGAGCAACACGGATCGCTTTTTTTCAGCAAGGATTGAATTTACTACGTCAAAGCAGCAGGTCTCGTCCATGCGCCATCCGGGGGAAATCTTCGCTAAAAGCGCGTAGGTCCCAAAAGGAAACGCGGACCGCGTGATTCTGCGGCCTTTCTCCTGACAACCGAATATAGCAGTTGCCGAAAGTTCCGACCGAATCGCAGGTCTTTTGGCGGGAGTCGGGAGGTCCCGTGAACAAAGATTCGACGGCCTTGCGTCGCCCAAAGTGAACAGGTCCTCCCGACACCCTGGAGAAATCAATCGGAAATTATTTTTGGCAACCGCTATAGGTCACCGGGTCCTTATTCCAGCCTTCGATCCAAGGTCCGGTACTGTATAGCTTCCGATATATGTGACGAAACGATGTCCGCCGCGCCTTCCAGGTCCGCGATGGTGCGCGCGATCTTGAGTATGCGATGGTAGGCCCTCGCGGAGAGCCCCAGCACTTCCACGGCCCGTTCAAGTACGCTCATGGATCGGACGTCCAGTTTGCAGAACTTCTTCAGGTGAGAGGTCTTCATCTGCGCATTGCAGAAGATCCCCGTCTTTCGCA
>JAIWNO010000055.1 GCA_020216785.1 Desulfomonile sp. | reverse complement strand
GGCGATCCAACTGGATGGTGCGGGCGCGGTTGATCCGGTCTTTTATCGCGGTCGACGGCTCGCCTTCCACGCGGCCGGTGAGGTCCCGCCACTCGACAGCGGGTACTTCCACATGAATATCGATCCGATCGAGAAGCGGACCGGAAATCCTGCTCCAGTAGCGCTGGACCATCTGAAACGTGCATGAGCAGTGGTGTTTGGGATCTCCGCGGTACCCGCAAGGGCACGGATTCATCGCGGCAACCAGCATGAACCGCGCGGGAAAGGTCAACGCAAGCTGAGCGCGAGAGATGGTGACCACCCCGTCTTCAAGCGGCTGGCGGAGCACTTCCAGCACGTTCTTGCGGAACTCGGGCAGTTCGTCCAAAAACAGCACGCCGTTGTGCGCGAGGGACACCTCGCCGGGCCTCGGGATCATGCCTCCACCGATAAGCCCTGCATCCGACACGGTATGGTGAGGCGAGCGGAAGGGCCTGATCCGCATGAGCGACCCGTTGCCTGAAAGCAGCCCCGCGGAGGAATAGACTCGCGTGGTTTCCAGCGACTCCTCGAAGACGGGATCGGGCAGGATGGTAGGGATGCGCTGCGCAATCATGGTCTTGCCGGACCCCGGCGGACCGATCATCAACACATTGTGGCCGCCTGCAGCCGCCACTTCCACCGCGCGCTTGGCGAATTCCTGTCCTTTAATCTCCCGAAAATCGACCGCATACTCTCCGAACGGCCCCTTGGGCTGCTCCACAGGCGCGCTTGCCGGTTGAATACTTACCCGGCCCATGAGAAAGCCCGCCGCGCTGAGGAGGCTCGACAAGCCGAGCACCTCAACGCCCTCGACGAGCGCGGCTTCTCCCGCGTTCTCTTCCGGCAGCACTATTCCCTTAAGCCCGCGCTCGCGCGCCGAGAGTGCCAGTGAGAGCGCTCCCTTGACCGGCTTCACCCGGCCGTCGAGAGAGAGTTCGCCGACAAAAAGGTAATCTTCGAGATGGTCCGTCCGGAGAAGCTCCAACGAAGCAAGCACGCCGAGCGCAATAGGCAGGTCGAAGCTCGCGCCCTCCTTCTTCAGGCCCGCAGGCGCGAGGTTCACAATGATCCGCCGTGAAGGAAAAGGGTATCCGCTGTTGACGATTGCGGATTTCACCCTCGCGGCGCTCTCTTTCACCGCGCTGTCGGGCAGCCCGACAACGGCGATGTAAGGAAGGCCCGGATAGACGTCGATCTCCACCTCGACCGGGTGCGCGTCTATGCCGATGAGAGCGCCGGAGTGAACTCGAGCGAGCACAGTTAATCTTTGACCGGTTTTCGTACGGGATTCATGCTGAATTCCGCGGCAACAGCGCAATCGTCTTTGATGGGACAGGCATCTTGCCTATCACGATTTCTCTGTGCCATTCCCTGAATGGACAGGCAGGATACCTGCCCCACCATTTCCAGTGAAAATGCGTTTCCCCATTTCCGCAACCGCGCATTTTCGCCGGTCACGTGGTGATTAAAGCCGACGAAGGGCCTTGTCGGCACAATCCAGGTTCCCGAGGGGATTTCACTTGATCGTGAAGGAAAGAGTCCCCAGCGGCCCGTAGTTCCCTTCGTATTTCCCCTCTTTGGCCGGGAGCATCTTCCCGAGGGCCCCCGTAATGAAAACGTAGCCGGGCTCGATGGTGTATCCCTTCTCAATCACCCCGTTCACCAGCCACAGTAGCGCCTTCCATTGGTCGCCCATCGCGTCCTCGGCCTTGCCCTCGTTGAACGGAGCGCCGTCAAGGGTCATGGTCACCTTGACTTGGTTGACGTCCACTTTGTCGGCGGGCATCCGCTTTCCTACAATGTATTTCGAAGAGCCCACCCCGTCCGCGATGATGTCTGTGCCTTTGAGGTTCTTCATATCGCTGTACCGTAAGTCGGGCAGTTCCACCGCGGGAAAAACCTCCTTGACCATCTTCTTGAGCGCGGCCTCGTCTTTGACCGGCGCACTGATCTTTTCTCCGATCACGAAGCCCACTTCATTCTCGATGAAAGGCCTGACGAACGCCTTCTTCTCTACGACAGCGTCCGGGCCCAGTTCGCCGGCCTTATAAAGAGGTCCGAGTATTGCTCCGCTGACTCCAAATCGCTTCTGTCCTTCAACGGATGTAAGACCCGCCTTGTACCCGCTGATGACATCCCCTTTCGCTACGAGCGCTTTAACCAGCTTGCCCTGAAACGCGTACGCCTTGGCCTCTGTGAGGTCAGGGACCTGGGCGGAGGGCAAGGGAAATTCTTTGACCGCCTTTCGAGCTTCGACGATCGCGTTGATCGCTTCGTCTTCGCCGGCACAGCCAAGGCCGACAAAGACACACACTACCAAAAGCAGACCCGACAATACGGCCGCACACTTCTTCATCGCGAACCTCCTTACAGTGCAGTGGGATTCGTTCACTCACACACCGCGGGCAAAGACACCTCTGAGCGTCCGTTGCCTTCCCCTGGCCTTGCAGTTGTCCAATCTTAGAATGTCCGTATCATATAGTCCAGAAAGCTTTCGGGATTAAGCGGGTTGCGCTGAAGGTACTCAAGATCCAGCCAACTTCTTTGTAGCTGCCATTGGCGAATGACGCGAGGATAGTTTTCCCTCGAACGCTGAAGGTAAGGCAGATACCAACCGGGAGGCACGGTCGGCCAAGGTGGGCCTGTCTGGCGACCATATCCCGGCGCAGGAGGAAAATCGTAATATTGAGCGGGAGACAGTGATGGAACTCCAACGAGAACGAGAGCCGTCAACAAGAAGAAGACGAGGCGAATGCTCATGATGGTTCGCTCCCCGTGCGTGTTACACGTGTCACGTGGTGCGAGAGGGGGGAATCGAACCCCCATGGGTTGCCCCGCCGGATCCTAAGTCCGGTGCGTCTACCAAATTCCGCCACTCTCGCGGGAAGGCGGCGTGGTCGCCTGTCGGCTATTTTAGCGGATGTGCAAACCAGGTCAAGCAATGTTCAGGATACGATGCTGCAACAGGCCCGAAGATCTCAACGAAGCAGGATTTGCTTTGGTGGGACCGGCATTCTGCCTGCACGTTCGGACAGGCAGAATGCCGGCCCCACTAATCATCCAAGAGTTTCCAGACAACTTGCATTACTATAGTAGTGAAATGATGCAGTTAGTTATTCTCTCTCCAAATCGGCGTCCCTATCGAGCCCCTGTCTTGGAGATCATGCTCTTCTTTCCCGTTTTCACTGTGAGCTGTTTTCCGTCCGTCTCCACGGTCACCGCGCCGTCTCGGCCGGTCCAATAGATGCGTGCGCCCACAGATTCGAGGTCAGCGATCACCGTTGCGTCGGGACAAGTCCCGCGCGGAGAAACATCGCATGAAATCACGGCTATCTCCGGACGCACGGCGTCCAGAAACCGTCGCGTGGTGGAGCGCTTGCACCCGTGGTGCCCTACCTTGAGCACCGAAGCACGCAGCGGCACTCCTGCCGAGAGGAGCTCATTCTCGCCTTCTTCAGCGAGGTCCCCCGTGAAGAGGAACGAAACTTCGCCGTAGTCGAATCTGCACACGGCAGACGCGTTGTTCACATCCGAGGCTGAGTGATCTCTACGGATTCTTCCTCCGGGTTTGTTCAGAAAAGTCATTGCAGCGGGGCCGAGCTGAACTGCTCCGCTCGTTCGATCTGCGGCCGATATTCGCGCACCCGAAACAACCGCTGTTTCCAGCACTTTGTTGAGAAAGCGGGGCGAGTAGTCGATCATGTTGAGCCACACTCGCTCGGGAGGAACAGATCGGGCTATGGTCAGCAATCCGCCCATGTGGTCCATGTCCGGATGGCTGATCACCATCCCGTCGAGCCGCTGGACCCCGCTGCGGCGAAAGAACGGCACGAGTATGCTCTCTCCCGCGTCGAAGGAGTCCGTACGCATACCTCCGTCGATGAGCACGCCGGCAGACCCGGGCGGCTTCACGTATGCCGCGTCGGCCTTGCCCACGTTGAAAAAGACTATCGAGAGCGTTTTCTTGTCGGACCATACTGCCGAAACACCCATGAGCGCAGCCGCGGCAATGCAGCCCATGGTGACGGCCGCGACGGCACCACGCGCCCTCTTCAGGCGGCTCGCCACGATTACGGCCGCGAACAGACAGGCAGCGCCCATTGATCCCGGCAACCCCGCTTCGGGCAGGTGCACGACGCTGAACGGCAGGCCGGCAAAGAACTCCGCGATGTAATTTGTCCAGTGGATGAGGATTTCCGCGGGAGCGAGCAACACAGCGCCGATTCGCGGAAACATCAATCCCACGAGCGATCCCGCAAGCGCGAGCGGCAACGCGGGTGTGAGCAGCGGAAGCACAGTAATGTTGGCCGCGATTCCATACACAGGAATGACCCGGAAAACCTCGATCAGGATCGGCGACACCGCAAGCGTTGCTGCCGGAGTAGTCATTCCTGTGGCAAAAAGTGCCATCCCGGCTGACCGCATAACTCGGGCAAGAGCATCGCGGTGACCGGAATTGCGATCCGCCACGGCCGCCGCTTCGGTCTGCGGTTCGCGGCGGTTTAAGCGAGTCATGGCCTGCGGCACAATGAGAAGAATACCCAATACCGCGACAAATGAGAGCTGAAAATCGAGCGCGAACAGCGAGAGTGGATACACCAGAAGAATGAGCACTCCGGCAAGCGCAAGCGAATTGATCGAATACCACTTCCGATCGAGCAAAATAGCGACAGCCGCCACAATGCCCATGATGGTGGACCTTACGATGGGCGTACGAGCGCCGGCGAGGAAACAGTACACCAGCATCGGCAGCAACGAACCAGCAGCAGCGAGCTTTGTGTACGGTACTCTGAGCAGGAGCGCAGGCCGGACCCGCACCGCAACCGCCACTAAAGGTACAGCGAGCGCTGCTGCAAATGCTACGTGCAAGCCCGAAGCTGAGAGCACGTGTACGAGTCCCGAATCGGTGTAAGCCCGATTGAGCGCCGGACCGACTTCTCCCCGGTCGCCTACCACCAAACCCTTGAGCACTGCTCGGACATCACCTGTAGAATGCTCTTCGATGAAGCGCGTGACCCGGTCTCTCATTCTGGAGACAAGGGCCGAGGGACTCCATAGCGGCGCCCTTTGCATGACGAGGAGAGAGTCCGCGCCCCGTACGGATGCCGTCCAAAGGACCCCGTTCGTCCTGCAATAGAGTTCCCAATCGTATTCGCCGGGATTGCCGCGGTTTTCCGGTCGTCTAACGTGCGTCCGGAAGGAAATCCGATCCCCCGCGACGAGGCGTATGGGATTGTCCCGTACCAGGAGCCGTCCTCGTCCCGGCAACGGTGCCCCGCGCTGCGCATCCACTGCCGATTCCACGAGCAACACCCGCAGGCCTGGGTTTGATGACCATGTCTCAACCAGGGTGGCATGAATGATCTGTTTATCCGAAGGCGGAGTGAAATCTTCCCCTATCGCAAGCTCGGTCCCCGTCCGATGAAAACCCGCAGCAAGAAACAGCAGCGATACAGCCACCCACAAGAACTTCGCGTCACCGTATCGGACGGCAGCGAACAATACCGCCAGAGCAATTGTCAGAGCAGACAGCAGCAGCGTTTCACTGCTCGGGTGGGCCAGGCGTGCTAATATTATGCCGGCGACGAGAAGCAGGAGGGCTGCCGCGGAGGGATACCGGTCAAGAGCGCTGAGAATGCCGCGTGTCATGGGCAGACCCGCCTTACGGCAATTAACTCTTGAACATCGTGGGCCGGAGTGGTAATCGATTCAGTCATCTTCCGGGTGCAGGCCTGCCCGCCGATCGTATTGGGGCAATGCAATCCCCGGCCGTCCGTCGCAACAGCCGGAGATGTTCGGCCGGTGCCTGACGCGGCCGCTCAGCGGCAACCGTATGGCCGGCACGATTATTGGTGGAAACTGTGGTTATCTGATGGAATCATTTGGAGCATATCTCAAGAGCCTTCGGGAGGAAAGTGGGATTTCGCTCGACGAGATCGCTCAGAGGACGAAGATCGCCTATTCCAACCTGGATTTTCTTGAACAGGACCGCTTCGACCTCCTTCCCCCGAGGGTTTTCGTCAAGGGCTTCGTCCGGTCCTACGTAAAAGAACTTGGAATTGAGCCCGACGAAGTGGTCCGCCGCTTCGACGATTTCATCAAGGACGGTGAAGTCCCTGACTACGAAGTGGAAGAGCACCCTGTCTTTCAACAGTACCCGCCTGTTCGGTCGTTCATTGGGAGCACGATCTTTACCACGGTCTTGACTGCCGCGGGAGTGGTAGCGCTGGCGATTCTACTCCTGACGGGAGTTACCCGGCTGTTTGTGTGGAATAATAAAGCCGGCGCGCCGCGCCCTACCGTTACTACGATGGCCCCGGCAGAACCTGCCGCCGTTGCAAGCGGCACAGCCCGGGAAGAACCGGCAGCCAGGACGGCCTTCGCCGAGCCTCCGCGAACCCAGGCAGGACGCAAGATCCTGGAAATCAAGGCCAGGGCCAATGCGTGGATACGTGTGCAGCCTGATAACGGGCCGGCGGAGGAGCTGCTCATGAAGCCCAATGATGTCCAAATTTTCACCGCCAAGGAAGGGTTTCAGATACAGACGGGCAATGCAGGCGGCATTCGTTTGCGGTTCGACGGCCGGGAACTCGATCGACTCGGCAAAGACAACCAAAGCCTTTCCATCTCCTTGCCGTAACGCACACGGCCGATTCTTTTTTCTATTCCCGAAATGGCCAAACATCTGTTGATCCTGGTGGCGGTCATCGCAGCGATAACTGCCGCAGCGTCTGTGGCGGCCCGCGCGGGCGGGATACTCCACGTATTTCCGCCGCAAGTGGAAGGCGAAACCTTCGCGGTGGCACGGCCGACGGTATTGCTGTCCAAAACTCTCGTCACCGTATCGGAAGGGGCCACCGAGTTCCGTTTCAATCAAACATTTTTCAATAACAATGAGTATCCCGTGCAAGGACTGTTTTTGATGCCGCTGGGTCCGGAGCCTCCCCGGGCCGAACCGGACGTGAACATTGACGGCATCACTACACCATCGCGGGTTTTTTCACCCAAGGATTTCTTTCCACTCTTGAAGGAACTGACAATCAGGATGCACGACCCGTCGCTCCTCGGGCTGGCCGGCCAATATGTGTTGGTGGTGAGACCGGTGAATATGGGAGTGAAGCAACAGCGCTCCTTCAAGGTCAAGTACGAGTTGCGCTGGGCTTCATCTCGGGATGAGCTGGAGCTTGCCGTAGCACTCGCGGGCGAAAGATACGCTCTCGGTCCGGTAGGCGAACTGGAGCTTCGAGTCCGCTTCAAGGCTGCCAGACCCATCAGAAGCCTCTTTTCTCCGACCCATCACCTGTCGATGTTTCGCGAGTCACCACACCGCAGTCAGATTCTGGTGAGAAGCCAAGGCACCCGCGTTCTTAGAGACTTTTTGCTGGTTGCGTTCTTTTCCGGAGATAATCTTGACGTGCGGGTACTGACGCACAGAGAGCCGGGCGAGCCGGGCGCTTTCCTTGCGGCCATCGCCCCGCCTCTGGCGCCTAGCGGCGCATCAGGCCCGGACAAGGACGTGGTATTCCTCTTGGACTGCTCAGGCAGCATGGGAACTGAAAACCTCAGAGTCGCGCGGTCTGCGGTCAAATTCTGTCTTGAGCGACTGGGGCCCGACGATCGCTTCAACATCGTCACCGTCGGAACACGGGCTGAAAAAATGGCGCCCAGTCTGGTGCAGGCCACATCAAAGAACATACTGGACGCGGTTAATCACCTCAATGCAATCGGCGATTGCGGCGGTACCGACCTGTACAACGGTATCATTACGGCGCTTGAGCAGTTTCAAACCCGCAAGCGGCCCTCCATCGTTGTTGTTGTGGGCGACGGGCAAAGCACTGTGGGTATTACCGACCCGGACCGCATCGTAACAGACCTTAGACGCAACAACAGGGTCGATGCGAGGTTTTTTGTCCTCGCTGTCGGAGCGCATCCTGACGTGGCGCTCCTCGATCGAATAGCCACCGCGACAAAAGGCCGCTCGACACAGTTTTCCCAACACCACGACGTAGAATCGTTTATGAATCGCTTTTTCGCCGGAGTGTCGCCCCCGCGGGTCTCGGGCATTTCGCTGCGGTTTGACATTGTCAAGCCGGAGTACGTCAGCCCCGATCCTATCCCCGACCTTTTCGGGGACGACAGTGTACTCGTGCTTGGCAGGTACGCCACCAAGGGTAACGTGAATGCACGGGTGCGGCTGCGGGGAGCATTGCAGGGTAAAACGCAGACTGTTGCACGATTTTTCCAATTCCCGTTGTCCGATCCTCATCATTCCTACATTCCGCAGCTGTGGGCAATGAGGAGGCTGGCGACACTTCTCGAGACCGAGTGGCTCAAAGGCGCGGATGAGGCGGTACGTCGCGAGGCGAAGGAGCTGACCGAGCGATACGGCTTTCGGACCCCTCCCCGTGTGGAGAAGTTTCGTCGGCAAGGTGATAGCGCAGGTATGCCGAGGGACTTGGGCAGCCTTCTATGGACGCTCAAGAAATCCGTCGTCCCCGCGGACGTGCAGTCCGACGCATTCCGGCACGTGGACGGGAAGGTCTTCCGGCGTGAGGAAACGCGCTGGGTCGATACCCGCTACCGCGGCGACATGCCCACAACAAGGGTAGAGTTCTTCGGAGACGAGTATTTTAAGCTGCTGGAGCAGACCCCGGAACTCGGGCCGTTCCTTGCGATCGGCCCGGAAGTCACGATCGTCGACAAGGAACGCGCCGTTGCCACCATGATTCGGGACCGGTGAGTAGGAGGCCGCACGCGCTTGGGCAATTGTGTGAGCCACGGAAGTTTCGACAAGGTGCTATGGCAGATCTGACAACCGGCTGAGTCTGTCCAACCAATCCTTGAAATGCCGACACTCGTACTGGAGTTTCACAATCCCTATTTCGGAAGCGATAAGAGGGCCCGCTGACGTCTTGAGTCCGTTATAAGCCGGGATTTCGCGAATAAAATTCGACTTGCCTACACCATTGGACCCGATAAAGATATTGATCCGCCGAGGTTCAAAGCCTTCAAGTGCTCGGATTGTTTTGTACCCTTTAAGAGTATGCTTTTCAGCTCAGCTCTCATGGCGCCTTCTCCAACTCCCGGCAGCGTTCGAACATGCCTCGCTAATGAGCCGCAATCTTTGGCGGGCCCCCGTTTCCCCTGCTGCTTATGCGCTCGCAATGATAACACAAATCATCTGACCGAACGGGGGCCCCCTGAGTACGGCGCTGGGGTTGGGGACTTTCGCACCAAGTGCGCGCCTTCCCGTGAATCGGGGCACAATTCCTTGAGCCGGCATCTAGCAGAGCCGCTCCTCGATCACCGCGGCCAAGTCCATGAAGTTCACCGACATTTCCCGGGCGCTGTCCCGCTTTTCCCCCGGACCGTACGTGACGCCGAATCGCCGGTCGATCTGTGCCCCAACGCTGCGGCAGTAACTATTGAGCGAATCCTTGGTCATGCTCCCGATAAGGAACGCCCCTGACCGGGCGCCCCACGCAAAATGCGCGCCGTCGCCGCCACTGTCGCCTATCACAATGACTTTATCGGGGGTGATTCCGTGAGCCCGCATTACCGCTTCGGTGTTCCTGGGTTTGTCGGTGATTTCCAGCACTTCGTGACTAAAGCATTCATCGTCGTACGAGCCCTGGAACCGGATCATTGGGTTTGCGGCCACCACCGGGACCCGGGGCAACAACCCGCGGGCGAGCACTCGCTGAAAATAGGCCTGAGTGCCCGTCGTGTTAAGCATAAACAGGATGTTGCGGCTCAGGCACCATTCAATAAGATCGGGCACGCCGGTATAGGTTGCAAACGAGGCGTCGAGATACCTGTCCATCTGTTCAACTGTGAGCGGCGCAGGAAGGAGCCGGGAAATCCGCTGAACGGCCTCGGTCAGCGAGATCTCATTTCCCGTGTAGCTGCGGAATATGGTGACCAGTTCCGATCCCAAATCCGGATACGTAAACGCGATAGGATCAAACGGCCCGTTCGG
>JAIWNO010000054.1 GCA_020216785.1 Desulfomonile sp. | reverse complement strand
AGACAGACATTCGCTCCAATCGGACGACACCATCGCCCAGTACGTTCGGGATGCGCACATGGCTGCAACTCCTCGAATATCGCAGGGTGCTATGAATGTTCCTGAAAGAGCGTCAACACCTTTCGGTGGCACCTTTCCGGATCGAACTGAGCTTTGACCTTGGTTCGTCCGGTTTCAGCAAGTTCAAGGGCTCGATCCCTGTTCGAGACCATTTCCATGATCGCGTCGGCGATCGCGTTGGGGTCTTTCTCCGGAATGAGCAGACCGGTGCGGCGGTTCTCGATCACTTCCGATATGCCCGAGACATCGGTCGCAATCACGGGCACCCGGTGCATGAGGGCTTCCATGATCACGGTGGGAATGCCGTCCCTATCGCCGGATCGGTCCACTACACTCGGCATGACAAATACGTCCGTGGCGCTGAACAGCTCCGAAACCCGGTCGTAGGGCACGAACCCCGGAAACTCCACCCAATCGTCGATCCCGAGTCGACCGGCAAGCTTTTTCAGTCCCCGCGCCTTCGGGCCGTCACCCGCAAGCACCAGGCGAAACGCCATACCCCGATCGCGGACGATTCTGCACCCGCGCAGAAGATAATCGTAGCCTTTCTTTCCAACGAACCGCCCGAGCGCAAGCAGCCGATACGGCGGCACCATAGGCACAGCGGCATCCGCCTTGGGCTGGAGCGGAACTCCGTTGTAGGTCAGGTGCAACTTGGAGGTGTCGCCGCCCATGAGATCGCCCAGATATCGCACATTGTACCCGGTTTCACAGCGCACGAAAGCAGCGTCACGGATCTTGTCTTTCAATCCCTTGTCGGGCGGGAAGATATCCCACGCACGGGCCGTGAAACTGAACGGAATCCCGCTGAGCCTCGACGCGGTCCACGCTGCCGTTGCCGGGCCGCTCGCCCACGGCGCGTGGATGTGTTCGATGCGCTCCTCCTGACACCGTCGCGCCAGGTGAAACCCGCAAAAGAACGCCCACAGGTTCTCGAGGGTCTTTTCCAGGCCGCTCCAGCGTTTGAGGGAAAGAGTGCGGAGCACCTCTCTGGTGAGCGCCTTGTCCCGCCGCCACCAGTCAACGAGCGCACCCGAGGCCGTCATGACATACGGGATGCCGAGGCGCTCCACCCGGCCGGATACCGAGACCATTTCTGGCGACAGGTTGCGGGTTAGCTCACCGTACAGCGAGAAAACCTTGACGGGAACACCCATGTTCCACAGGTTCATTACTTCTCGGAAGATGAACGTTTCCGAAGGCTTAGGGAACCAAAGCAGTACGTAGGCAATTCTGGGAAGCTTCACCGGCATCATCCTCGAACTGGGTCAACAGAAAACAGGCTTTCAACGTATATCTCCTGTAACTCGCAACAAGCACCCGTAGGGCAAAGATCCGGGTAACCTTTTCCGATCCGATGGGTGGCCCCGACGTTACACGTCGGGGCCACCCAATGAGAGGCCGTCTTTCAACACCTTGGACCCTCTCGATGGAAATCTGCCGTCCTGGCGCAGCCCAACACCTGACTTCAATCATTGGCCCGTGTGTCGTTTGAGAGATGCAGCCACATTTGGTTCTTTGTATTTTTCGCGCAAGCCCGCGAAAGTTATAGACTCTACACCGACCTTCGCGTGCAGCCAAGAGAAAAATCCCCTGAGCTTGTCCAGGAAGCGGCGCACGTCCTCCGCGGTCCCGTGGCCGGGATACCCACCAGGAATGAGTTCCGACGAGTGGAAAAACACCGAAAGAACGACGCCGCCGCGGGCGCGATGCAGTCTTACCGCTGCTTTGAGCCGCTTCAGGCCGGTCCACGCAGGCTGCGCGGGCAGCGAGCCCAGGTTCATGGCGAACCACGACGCCCACTTGGCTGCGCGGGACTGCTTGCCGAAGCGCTCGAGCAACGAGCCCAATCCTTTCACCACCGGTACGATAGTCATGGGGACTTCCAGAATCGGCGAATCACCGGGCCGGTACGGGTTGCCGCGGTCGGGAAAGTACGGGTCCACCAAGCCGTCGAGCCGTTCCGGGCCGCCGTAATACCTTCGCATGGGAGCGATGCTTCCGTCCACGTGGAACCCCTTGCGTTCCAATATGGCGAGCATCTTCGGCCCGATATTGAACCGTCCCATCCGAAACGAGACGGGCGAGCACCCCACAGCACGGAAAGTCTCCAATAAGGAGTTCATCTTTGCATCGAGGAGGTCCTCAGGCATCAGCTCGGATGGTACCGGCTCGGGAAAGGGCAAGGGTCGCAGGGGTGGCGTGTTCCACGCGTGAAGGTGTGCGCCCAGCTCGCCATCCCACCGGTCCCCTAAGGTCGTGAGCAGCTCCCAATGCTCGGGGTGTCGCATCACCTGGTACGAAACCAAGAGCGTCGGCCGTATCCCGAACTCCTGAAAGATGGGATCGACTGCCTGGAGGCACCGCACGTTGTTCGCAGTAACCTCCGCGGACTCGTACTGCCGCGAGAAGAGGCCCTCTTCCTCAACATCTATGGAAACGGCCAAGAGCATAGACGTGTGATGTTCTCCGAAAGCCGACGCTGAAAATTACCCCGATCAATCGAGCCGGATTCCATACGAGGTTGCGCTCCGAGTGGCGCGGTGAGTTTGGCACCACTGCACAACGATCGGTGCAAGCTTCTCCGCGACGAATCGGTTGCCTTCGTCGCGAAGATGAACGCCGTCAGGAGTATACACTTGAACCTGACTGTCGCAGAGGATGTCCCGGCAATTTGCGAAATACGGCTTGTCCTTCAGGGCATCCATCAATGCTTCGTACGGGACCGCGAAGTTGTTCCGTCCCGCGGTGGCATCACCAAACCGCCGGATGAGCCGGCTCGATCGATCTTGGTTCTGGTGGGGCGTGCTGCAACGCTCAACCCATATCATGGGCTGCCAGACGAGAAGAAATTCCGCTCCAAAGCCGCGTGCCAGACTGTGAACATAATCGTACCGACGCACCGCCGTGCGCACCAAGTCCTGGACGAGCGGACTGTTGGGCTCAATCGGAGCGAGAATCTGGGTGAGCTTGTCGTAAATTTCCTTGGTGAATGAGGCCTGTATCGCGGCATTCAGGGGCTTCAACACTCCGAACCAGCTCTTGGAATAGCTTTCGATGAGCGCTTTGGTCCGGCGGTACCCGTGGTGGGCGTCGGCGGTCCGATGTTCCGCGAAGTACTTCGCCTCGTTCGCGCCATCGTAAAAAATGATGAGGTCCGGCTTATCGTTACGCTCAATGAGAGCTTTCTGCAGGTATTTGACTTCCAGCAGTGAATTGAACGACGGCACGCCGAAATTCACGACTGTGAAGCTCAAAGGCCCGCCGGATGAGTTCAAGCGCTCCGCCAGAAAGCGAGCGATGGTCTTTTCGTCCGGTCCCTTGAAGCCCCGCGTGGTGGAGCCGCCGAAGATCCAGATTGTGCGATGATTTGCCGGGTTGCTCGCGACGTGCTTGTGCTCGACCGGATCTCTACCGTCTTTGTCGCGGCTGACATGCACGTTGTCTGCCACGAGAAAGAGTGTGTACGGGTCGTATACTGCGCCGTATCCCTCTCTCGCGCCGCCATAGAACACGAAGTTGGATGCGGTAATGAGGAGAAAGCTGAGGACTTCGACTGCCATCACCGCAAGGACCACCACCTTGATTGCCCTCCAGAGCGCCTTCAGCACACGGCGGACAGGTTTCAAGGATGATGACTCGTTGGAAGCGGATGTGTGAGATGACTCTGCCATGAGCGAGACCAGAAATAGTGGGACGGGAACTCCTTGACGAAGAATTTGGCTTTTCTGCTGGGCGGATATTACTGGTTCCGAAGAAACTTTGTCAACATGGGGAGAAGGAAGAAGACGGCTCGCCAACACCTTCCTCGTCAGCTTGACGGATGAACCGGCGGTCGCTCCGACAGCTGCAAGCTTTGTAACGGCACATCACAAAGATAATACCGATGCGCTCTTAAAGAGGTAACTTCAACGACGCTCGGTAGGGGCCGACTCATGTGTCGGCCCGGCTTTCAGGGCGCACATGCGGGTGCGCCCCTACAATGACCGTGTTACTGATTTGATGAAACATTGGTATAAGCGGATCATTTCGGCGCGAACAGGACCGACATATCAAGGGGCGGTTCTCTGCCCCGCCCCTATCGAGAACCGTCGCCGGCAACGCTCATGTATTTCCGGATCGTGTTGCCGGGCACCCGCCTCAGGCGTGAACCGGCTTCTTACTTCGGTTTTCGCCATTCGGTGATGGGCACCAGCTTGCCGTTGGGCACGTCGGCCTTGAAAAACTTCACCATTTCGGCTGGAGCGTGGCTGCTGGGCGAATAGTTCACCGGAGGGAAAATGCCCCCCGTGTCGTAGTTCGAGAGGGTTTCCATCGCAGCCTTGAGAGAGTCCGGATTAAGGTTCTGTCCCGCGCGTTTCATCGCCTCCCCGAACAGCCATGCCACTCCCACACCGTTCACGTAGAGTGATGTGAGCTGAATCTGGCGGTCGTTCTTCTTCGCCAGTTCCCGGCAAAGCTTGATTCCCGGCGTCTCGTCATTCCACGCGCCGACGAAGTTCACGCCGATGTAGTTCTTAGCGGCTTCGCCGCAAGCCTTCACGAGCGCGTCGTCCGTGGCCCAGTTGAAGCCGAAGACCACCGGCCGGTAGTCATACTTCTGTGCGGTCTTCAGGAAGGTAATGACCGGCGGCAGCACGTCACAGGTGATAACAATGTTGGCATTCTCCTTTTGGAGCGCGAGCACCTGTGAACTGGCGTCCACCGCACCGGTAGGCAGCACGAGTTCCGCTACGACGGGGATGTTGTACTTGGCGGCGCGTTCCTTGATGGCGTCAAGGCCCTTCTTGCCGTACTCCTTTTTCGCGTACACCACACCGATGCGCGGGTCTTTCATTTTCATGTCTTGGGCGATGTAGTCCACGATGCATTGATACTGCGCCTCGTACGTCGCTCCCATGGCAAAGATGTAGGGCTGGAGCGGCTTGAAGAATTCATCCGCGAGCGCGTTGGGGATGTTGACGATCTTGGACTTGTTGATGGTGTCCAGATTGGCCACCGTCTGGTTGGTTCCGCCCGTGGTCAGGATCGTCAGCACGTTGTCGCGGTGGATGAGCTTCTTGACCGCAGCTACCGATTTGGGCGCCTCGAACTGATCGTCTTCCCAGATGACCTCGATTTTGCGGCCGTTGATACCCCCCTTCTCATTGAGATAGTTCATGTAATCGACCATGCCCTGTCCGTTCGGCAGCCCGAGCGCGGCAACCGGACCGGTCTTTACGAGCACCAATCCCAGCGTGATCTTGTCTTTGGTGACTCCGCGCTCATCGGCCGCGCACCAGCCCGCTACCAGGAGACCCAGGAGGATCGCCACTCCCCATACTGCAACCCGCTTCTTTTGAGACTTCATTCGTTGCGCTCCTTTTCTTTTTTTTTCAGCCCCAATAGGTAAACGGCCAGTTCCTGAATCCGACCTTGACTCGATTCCACAACGCATACAAACCGCCGGGCTCAAAGATGAGAAACAGCATGATCAGCAGGCCGAACGCGGCGATGTTCCATTCCTCGTCGTACCTGCCCGCAATCGCAGGGACAACGTTGCCGAGTGCCTGGGCGAACATCTTGATGAACTCCGGCGTCACGACAATGAAAACACCGCCGAACACCGTGCCGATGATGCTCCCCATCCCCCCGACGATGATCATGGCAATATACTGGATGGACAGGAGCAATGTGAAGTGTTCCGGATGAATATAATTCAGCGTGTAGGCATAGAGCGCTCCTGCAACGCCCGCATAAAACGAGCTGATTGCGAATGAGAGCATCTTGTACCTCGTGAGGTTGACGCCGATGGCCTCAGCAGCCACATCGCGATCACGAATAGCGACAAAGGCCCGTCCGATCCTCGTGCGCATGATGTTGTCGGCCGCAGCGAGCATGAGACCCGTCACCGAAAGGAGAAAAAAGTACTTCGCCTCATCCGAATCGAGCGAGTACCCGACAATAGACACTGCCGGCATGCTCATGCCGCGCACCCCACCGGTGAGACCATCCCATGTGATCACCATGTACTCGACCAGCACGCCGAAGGCCATGGTCGCCATCGCGAGGTAAAGCCCTTTCAGCCTCAGGCACGGAATGCCCACGAGCGCTCCCGCAATCGCCGCGGCAATCCCCGCAGCCGGCAGATTCACCCAAAACGGGGTGCCGAGCCGCTGCACGAGATTCGCGGCAGTGTATGCCCCGATTGCAAGGAACGCTGCATGGCCCAGCGATATCTGGCCCGTGAACCCGGTGAGGATGTTTAGCCCAAGCGCTGCGACCGTTGCGATGCATGAGAGATTCACCAGGTACACGAAGTACGGGTCACCGAAAAAGGGCAGCAATACCAGCCCAATGACAAACACCACCGTCCAGAACTTGATCCAGATGGTCTGGAAGAGCTTAATATCCTCGTAATAGCTTTCTCTGAAGGTCTTGCTGCGGATTGCCACGAGCTACACCCTTTCGATCTCTTCCTGACCGAAGAGGCCGTACGGCCTGATCATAAGAACCACAAAGAGCACGACAAACGGTGTGACGTCCTTGACGCCTCCTCCGATGATCTGATCCAGGTATCCGCCCGCAAGATTCTCGATGAGGCCTATCGCCAGCCCGCCGATGATCGCGCCCGGTACGCTTTCCATGCCGCCGAGGACTACCGCAGGGAACGCCGCGATAGCTACGTAGGTGAGCCCTACGTTCAACACCATCACATTTGCCAGGAACACGCCCGCCACCGCGGCGATCACAAAGGCCAGCCCCCACGTGAGGGCAAATATGCGCTTCACGTTCACTCCCATGAGCGCGACCGTGTCCTGGTCATTTGCCGTGCCCCGCATTGCCAGGCCGAGTCTGGTGAACTTGAAAAATACGAAGAAGGCGATCATTAGGCCCACAGCGATCGCCATTGACCACAGATGAGCATACGAGAGCACTACACCCCCTACTGAGGCGGACTCCACCGGAAACGGGCTCGGAAACACGTGGTTGTCATGGCCGAAGCAGATACCGGCCAGGCTTCGCAAAAAGATGCTGAGGCCGATGGTAACCATCACCACCGAAAATATCGGCTCTCCAAGCATGGGACGCAGCACGAGCCGCTCTGCCGCCACTCCCATGAGTCCGGTGATCGCGAGCGTCACCGGCAATGCAATCCAGAACGGTACCCGATACACCGTTACCAGCTGGAAACAAATGAACGCGGCGACCATGATCACCTCGCCGTGTGCGAAATTCAAGATCTTGGTGGCCTTGAAGATGAGTACGAAGCCGAGCGCGATGAGCGCATACATGCTGCCCACCGCTAACCCGCTCATCGACAGTCCGAGAAAATAGAGCACGTCCGAAGCCACGCGGTTTCCTCCGTGGAAGACTCTTAGTACATCCGGTCGATGAGGTCCTTGAACTTCTTCTCGATGATTGAGCGCCTCACCTTCATGGTGGCGGTGAGTTCCTCGTCGTCCTGATCCAGTTCCTTGGTGAGGATGGTGAACTTCTTGATGGTCTCCACACGAGCCAGGTCTTTGTTCACGTTATCCACTTCGCCCTGAATCAGCTCTCGCACCCTGTCGTTTTCAGCGAGGCTCTTGTACGTCGTATACGCGATGCCGTGGTCCTGCGCCCAATCCGCCACGTTGTCGGTTTCAAGTTGGATCAGCGCGGTGAGGTACTTCCTGCGGTCGCCGATGATAACGGCCTCTTTGATAAACGGGCTGAATTTCAGTTTGTTCTCGATCTCCGACGGTGCGATGTTTTTGCCGCCCGCGGTAATAATGAGATCTTTCTTACGATCGACTATTCGCACTTGGCCGTCATGTTCGAGTATCCCAACATCACCGGTTTTGAGCCACCCGTCCTCGAAAACCTCGGCAGTGGCGTCAGGCCGACCGTAGTAACCCGCGAAAATCGGCTCGCCGCGGAGGAGAATCTCTCCGTCGTCGGCCAGCTTCAGCTCAATACCGGGGATCGGTCGGCCGCACACGCCGCTGCGAATCTCGTGAGTACGCGGCATGAGGCTGATACCGGTGGATTCGGTCATGCCGAAACATTCCCGGACCGGCAGCCCGATGCTGTGGTAGAAGATCTGCAAGTCCGGCGATAGCGGCGCCGCTCCGCTCACGAGGATGCGCGCGTCGAGAAGCCCGAGTTTATTCCGCAATGCGCGGAACAGAAGCAGGTATCCCAAACCGTTCAGGGCCCTCCACAACAACGGCACGCGGTTGCCTTCGAGCTTTAACAGCGCCACACGCCTGCCCACGGGCATCATCAATGCGTAAATCCATCGCTTGAGAAAGAACGCGTCCTTGATCTTGATCGCGATGCCCGAGTGCATCTTTTCCCAGATCCGCGGCACCGACAGGAACGCAGTGGGCGAAATTTCCCGCAAATCGTCCTGGAGCGTGTAAACGCTCTCCGCAAAATTGACCGTACAGCCCGCGTACATGGGGAAGATCAATGAGAACATCCGCTCCGCAACGTGACACAGCGGCAGCGCAGACACGAACGAATCGGTGTCGGTGAACGGGAGCACTTGCGACAGTCCCGCGATCATCGATATCATGTTCCGGTGCGTGATCATCGCGCCCTTGGGAGCCCCGGTAGTTCCAGAGGTGTATACAAGGATCGCGACATCATCGGCACGGGTCGCGTCCACCATTTGATCGAAGAGATCGGGCTCACGCTCGTGAACTGAGCGTCCGATTCGCTCCAGTTCGGCAAAACTGATGATCTTGGGATTGCGATATTTCCGCAACCCCTTCATGTCGATGACAATGATGCCCTTGAGCAGGGGCAGGTCCCCTTCCACCTCCAGCACCTTGTCCACCTGCTCCTGGTCTTTGCAGACAACGAAGACCGAATGGGAATTCTCGAGCACATACTTCACCTGGGGGGCCACGTCGGTCGGATAGATCCCCACTGTCACAGCAGAAGAGGACTGCGCTGCGAGATCCGCGTAGAGCCACTCCGGACAGTTGTCCCCGAGCACCGAGACCTTGTCGCCCGGGCAAAGTCCTAACTCCCTCAGGCCCAATGCGCAGTCCCGAACGTGGCCCAGGTATTCCACCCACGACGTTCGCTGCCAAATACCGAGCTTTTTCTCTCGGAGGGCTACCCGCTCCCCATACAGCTGCACGTTGCGCCGCAGGAGCTTGGGAAGCGTCGCTTCGGCCCTGTTTAGTTCATCTCCCACGGGTCCTCACTCTCCTCTCCGAGATATGCCTCAATCACCCGGGGATCTGCCTGCACTTCGGCCGGAGTGCCGTCCGCGATTTTCATCCCGAAGTCGAGGACCGTCACTCGGTCCGCGATGTCCATGACAACGCCCATGTCGTGCTCCACCATCAGGATGGTGATCCCGAGTTCCTCCTTGATATCCAGCACGAATCGAGCAATGTCCTCGGTCTCCTCAACGTTCATTCCGGTAGCGGGCTCGTCAAGCAGCAGGAGTTTCGGCTCCGCAGCGAGAGCGCGGCCCAGCTCCACGCGTTTCTGGATCCCGTAAGGGAGTGTTCCCACAAGCTGCTTTCGGTACCGCTCAATCTCGAGGAAGTCGATAATCTCCTCCACACGCTTGCGGTGCGAGATCTCTTCTCTCACCGCGCGTCCCCAGAAAAGCGCTGCGGATATCGGGTCACTCCGCATAAGGTGGTGCCTGCCGAGAAGGATGTTGTCGATAACCGTCATGTGCCGGAACAGCTCGATGTTCTGGAACGTACGGGCAATTCCGAGAGACACGGTAACGTCGGGACGCTTATTGGTGATGTACTTTCCCAGGAAGATCACATTACCCGCTGTAACAGGATATATTCCGCTGACGACGTTGAACAGGGAGGTCTTGCCCGCTCCGTTTGGCCCGATGAGCGCATGAAGATCGCCCTGCTGCACTGAAAACGAAACTTCTTCAAGGGCCGCGATGCCGCCGAAGTGAAGCGAGATATGATCCAGGACGAGCATTTCC
>JAIWNO010000053.1 GCA_020216785.1 Desulfomonile sp. | reverse complement strand
ATGATCAGTACTCAGGACAACCACCGCTTACGGCGCTTATAGTGCTTTACGTCGGCATAGCTCTTGACTGCGGATTCCTCGGTAACACCCAGGTAGAACTCCTTCACGTCCGGGTTTTCCATCAATTCTTTGCATGGCCCGTCGAGCACGATTTTTCCGTTTTCCATAATGTAGCCGTACTTCGCGAACCGCAGCGCGAGTCTCGCGTTCTGCTCCACAAGGAGGATGGCCGTGCCTTGCTCGCGGTTGATCCTCGCCAGAATCTCAAAGATGCTTCGCACCAGCAGCGGTGCCAATCCAAGCGACGGCTCGTCGAGCATCATCAGCTTGGGCCGTGACATGAGCGACCGGGCCACGGCCAGCATCTGCTGCTCCCCTCCGGAAAGGAAGATCGACCGCTGATGAAGCCTCTGCCTCAACACCGGAAAGTAATTAAGGACCAGTTCGAGATCTTTCTTGATATTTTCCCGGTCTTGTCGCGTGAACGCCCCGATCTCCAAGTTCTCCAGCACTGTAAGCTCATCGAGAATGCGGCGACCTTCCGGTACCAGAGATATGCCGAGCCGAACAATCGCATCCGCGTCCAGGTTGTGGATCGGTCGGCCTTCAAAGACCACGCTGCCGCTCTCGAGATCGCCGTTTTGGGAGTCCAGAATTTGGGCAATCGCCCTGAGTGTTGTGGTCTTGCCCGCACCGTTGGCTCCGAGGAGCGCCACGACGCCTCCTCGAGGGACCGTCAGGGAAATGCCCTTGAGAACAAGAATCACGTCGTTGTACACGACCTCGATGTTGTTCACTTCGAGCATCAGCGTAGCCCCCTTCGGTGCATTGTCGTCCTTACCGAAACAGAAGGCTCTTTCTCTCCGTCTTCTGCGGAATCGGCGGTGAAGTACGTTTTCCCGCCGAGCACTCGAGCGTGAATATCAGGATTCTCGCGGAAGTCCGTTTCCGAGTGGCTCGGCGGGCCGAACGCCTCCGAGCAGCGTCCTCCGGAAGATGCGGACGTACTCCGGACCGTCGAGGAAATCGCGGCTGCGCTGCCATTGCAGCAACACACCGTCATGGAACGCTATAATCACATACGCCAGGGTATGCGTATCGAGATCGTGACCGATTACGCCTTCCCTTTTCCCGTCCTCGATGATCTTGCGCAGGAATCGCGCGTATTTGGAGTAAAGTCGCCGGAAGGAATTATCGAACTCGCTGTCCGGCCCCTGAAGCTCAGCGGAGAGAATCGTGAGGAGCAAGCATAATTCCCGGTTTTTTCCGGCGAAGTCGGAGGAAAAGCTGACCATCCGGTTGAGCTTGGCCAATGCCGTGCCTTTCGTGTTCTTGACGGCATAAACAAGCTCATCCAGGAATTCCTTTTCGAATTTGTCAACCAAGGCCAGCAGTAATGCGCTCTTGCTGGCGAAATGACAATAGAGCGCGCCCCTGGTGATATTGGCCGCTTCGGTGATGTCGGCGATGGAGGTGCCGTGATAACCTTTGTTCACGAAGAGTCGGGTGGCCGCCTCAAGGATTTTGGCGATGGTTTTCTCGCTCTGCTGCCTCTTTACAGAGTTTTCTTTCACGGCTCGTCCCCACCGCTGGAATGGATACCGACTGATCGGTCATTATCAATGAGGCGTCGCTCGTGTCAACAATTTTGTTGATCCATACCGGGTCGTATGTGATGACTCCCGAGTAACTACGCGGAGGGATCGAGTTCCGTTTCACTAAAGCGCTTCGTTGGGCGGAGGCCAATAGCAGTCACGGAATGGAGGCAGAAAACTTGCATGTCCTCGCTCCCGGGTGGCTCCGAGTTCTACATCGGGGCGCCAAGGCGTAAGAGGACTGGACCGCTCACTTTCACCCTTCCCGCAAGCAAAGGAGGACAAGAACCTCTTGTTGGTGCGCAACCCTGACGTGTAACGTTGGGGCTGCCCGCTGGGTGAATTCAGTCACGTATCGGGAGGGTCGGCGTCGGAATGCCTTGTTCCCCCTACTGAAGCCCGCCATTTCACCGGTTCATACCGGCTTCCATTGATAGAAATATTATTCGCTCAGCCAGTGTAGGGGCAGACCTGCGGGTGCGCCCCTACAGGGCCACCGTACCACCTTAAGCGCAATCTCTATCAGTCGGACGTGTCTTTGGGTGAGATCATGGTTTCCCCAGATCTTTCCAGGAGGGCCGGCATCTTGCCGAGCCGGTGACGCTGTCCTTACGCCGGCGCTACCAATCGACGCGGACGACTGGTAGAATAGCAACCCGACATCCCGGCGGGGCAATTCCTGCACGACAGAAAGGACTCATGGAGCTACCCGAACGGAAAATCTACACAGTCTCGGAACTGACGGAAGAGATCAAAAGCCTGCTGGAAGGGCAGTATCCATCCGTATGGATACAAGGGGAAATATCCAACTTCAAACACGCTCCGTCAGGCCACTTTTATTTCACCTTGGGCGACGAGGTCGCGCAAATCCGCTGTGTGATGTTCAAGACCCAGAACCGGTTCCTCAAATTTCGACCGGAGGACGGGCTTCACATTGTCGCGTGGGGAAGGATCTCTGTTTATGGGCCTCGCGGGGATTATCAGCTCATCCTGGATACTATGGAGCCGCTCGGCATCGGCAGCCTCATGCTCGCGTTCGAGCAGCTCAGGGAAAGGCTCGCCAAAGAAGGTCTCTTTGACGAGCGCCGCAAGAGGCCGCTGCCACGGTTCCCTCGCACGATCGGACTGGTGACCTCTCCCAAGGGCGCAGCGGTGCGCGATATGATCCGCATTGCCACGCGGCGCTTTCCGGGGGTCAACATCCTGGTAAGCCCGACCTCAGTTCAGGGAGACAAAGCACCCGCGGAGATCGTGACAGCCTTGGAGCGTCTCAGCCGGGCCGAGGATGTGGACGTCATACTCGTGGGCCGTGGCGGCGGTTCTGTCGAAGATCTGTGGGCTTTCAACGACGAACGGGTCGTCCGCGCGGTCGCCGCATGTCCTATCCCTGTGGTGAGCGCAGTAGGCCACGAGACGGACTTTACGCTCACCGACTTCGCCGCTGACTTGCGGGCATCCACGCCGTCCGCCGCGGCTGAGCTTGTGGTGCCCGACCGCCGGGAACTCCACGAGCGAGCGACCCAGATGACGGCACGGCTGCGGAACTCCGTGGAGCGCTCACTCAGGCGAACGAGCGGTATCGTCGAGGAGCTTGTCAAGCGCCTCTACGATCCCCGTCGCGCGATCGACGAGCGGCGGCAACGCATGGATGAAACAGTTGGTAGACTTGTTGGAATGATGCGCCGTATGGTCACCGCGCGCGGCGTCGAATTGGAGCGCACCGCGGCGCGGCTCCGGCCGGAGCTTCTGCGCAGACCGATCGCAGTCGTCCGTACGGAGTTGGAATCCTTGTCGCTGCGGCTTTCCCGAACGACCCGTTCCGCATTGGGGCAGGCTCGTTCATCACTTGAAGCGTTCGCGTCGAAGCTGGCGGGTCTCAGCCCTCTCGCTGTGCTGGCACGAGGGTATTCGGTGACGCTGCGGCCGGCAACCGGTGCTGTTGTCCGGGATGCGGCCGAAGTCGCACTGGGTGACGAGTTGAATGTGCGGCTTCAGCGCGGTGAACTACAGTGCCGGGTTACGGCAAAAAAGGAAAAAGAATGACCGGCGGGATCGACATCGATCAGGTTCTCGTCTTCATGACGGAGGTAATCACAAGCGCGGGAGCGGAAATCCTGTCGTACCATCGCGGAGAATTCGGCGTTGAGAGAAAGAACGTAAAGGAATCGTCCATCGACATCGTTACCGATGCAGACCGCGCGTCGGAAGACATCATCGTAGAGGCCATCCGACAACGCTTTCCGGAACACGATATCGTCAGTGAAGAGCGGCCGCCGGAAATTTCCGGCTCACCCTGGCGGTGGCTCATCGATCCACTCGACGGGACAGTGAACTTCTCTCACCGGTATCCCGTATTTTGCGTTTCCATGTCCCTCGCACATGAAAACTGCATCATTGCGGGTACGGTTTACGATCCTCTGCGCGGAGAGCTGTTTCAGGCAGCGAGTGGCCGCGGCGCGTATCTCAACGGACTGCCGATTCACGTATCCACGACCGACCGCATGGAGCGGAGTATGGTCGCAACGGGATTCCCGTATGACCGGGCCACCCACCCCGACAACAATCTGGCCGAGTTCTGTCGGGTTATGCCCCGCGTTCAGGGAGTTCGGCGAGGCGGATCGGCGGCGCTCGATCTGGCATATGTGGCTTGCGGCAGGCTGGACGGCTTCTGGGAATTAAAGCTCAAACCCTGGGACATGGCAGCGGGCATGTTGCTGGTGTCTGAGGCCGGCGGCAGGGTTTCGGACGGCGCAGGCAATCCAACGGATGCGTACACCTATTGCGTTGTGGCCTCAAACGGGATCATTCACGACCGCTTGGTCGAAGCTATCGGGCGCCGCGGCAGATTTGACCCGGGGGAGAGAACAGACGGTGTTCGGCAGGACTGAAATGATCGTCTCCCATCAGAGTGTCCCAATTTCGAAGGCAGTTCCGCGCTACTTCCGGGCAGGCGGAATACGTTCCGGCTGGGGCGCCGGCTTGGACTCGACCGGCGTTTCCGCAACGCTCGAAACGAAGATCGCCGCAAGGTCGGTCGATGTGGACTGGGAGATAAGTCCGCTCTTCTGAAGCTCCTGGAGGCGCTTCTTGCGTGCACGCGGGGTGGCTTTGAGAAACGATGAGTCGCTCTCCAGGAGTCGCCACGCGGGGAGTTTCTCGAGTTCTTTTCTCGTTATCTGAGAAATAAGTCCTTTGGCCTCCAAATCTTTCAGTTTGGCCAATTGCTTTGACGGCTGCCCTTGCTGGTATTCCTTGTCCATCGCAAGAGCTTCGGCCACGAGCAGCCCTTCGGTAGGCACCTTGTAATGCCAATCCACCAGCCCCTGGGTCTTGAGTTCCCCCAGCAATTTCAGCGCTTCCAGGGGTGAGGTCTTTTCGTAATCCTTGGCTCGTATCACCACTCCACCAGCGTAAAGGCGGGCGTACGCCAGGAACACAGACCAGTCCACCAGCTTGTTCTGTTCAAGATTGCTCAGTAATTCCAATTTGTTGTAAGGAGGAACATCGAGGTACGAGGTCTTGCTCACAAGATATTCCGCCAACAATGTGCGATTGAGGAAGTCCCGAGGGATTCGAAGGTTGCCAAGCTTATCGTCATTGGTGAGAGCGGCCCAGCGGCGCAGGCGCTCAAGCGGGTCTGTGGGCTCCCGAAGATACCGGTCCACCCAATCGAGCAGGACAAATGAGAGGTCCGTCACCTTAAGTTTGTTGGTCTTGATAAGCTCGGAAGCCGCTTCGAGCTTTTCCAGCGGCTTCTTCCCCTTGAAGCGGGGTGAATCCAGGACCGCTGAAACGAGGTCTACGCCTTCGATGGCCTGGCTTGAAGCGCTCGTCACATACACGCACAGGGAGGCAACCACGAGGGCAAGATATCTCACTACATTCAGGCCTCGGTTATGACGCCTCATTGTCGGAACCAGCACCCCGACTTAAGGAATTATGCCGGAGAAGCCGCCGGCGCAGTGAGACCTTTGTGCGCGGCGGAAAACCTTCCCACAAGATGGAACCACAGGAAGTGGCCGTAAGAGAATACACCACCCATGAGGAGCGCGGCCACTAAAAAACCTGCGATGGGGATATCGATGAGGAAAACAGCTAATAAAGTCGCCACCATACACAACATGCCGGCCGCCACGGAAAGGAGGGCGAGGTCGCGATATGCTTTTCCCCCTTTCTTGATGAGGCCGATGACCACGCCGGGACTGAGCGCGCGGCCCAGGTTGCCCGAAGTGGTGAGGGTCGTAAGCGCTGCCGGAGCTACGAAAAGAGAAGCAGCGTATACAGCGACGGTGAGAAGCATGAACACATATCCCACGAGCGCCATGCCATTGAGAAAGCCGAAGATCATCACCAGGAGCATGATCGTGACCGGCAGAAGAGAGTATACCAGCAGCACGACAAACACCCTGGCTCCCCGCGGCAGAAGTTGCGCTGCCTGCCTGAAATCCCAAGCCGGCGGCGGATTGCCGGGCGATGTCATGGTTTCCCGGAGCAAGCCGTCCAGATAGCCGTACAGAAGCATCCAGCCGACAATGTTCACGAGGAGACCGATGGTAAAGTCCAGACACAGCAGGGCGGAAAGAGCGAAGGCAAGACCGGCAAAAATCGCCAGCGGCTGGTATTTCCCGCTTCCCAATGGATAAGGAAGCACCAGAGGGAGCACGTTCCTGAGACCTGCGGTTGCGATCCAGGCGGCTTCGTCCTCCGGTTCGGCTCCTTCTTTCGCGCGGCCATCTCCGACAGCCCGAAAACGCGCGGCGAACTGCGGTACTCTGAGGGCCTGGATCCAGGGTCGCTCGCCCAACCGGATCGACGTGGAAGGAGTGATATCACCCTCGTCGATCATAGCAATGACTTCCGCGTCGCTGAACGGCCCGCGCATCATATCATCAAGCATGACAAGCCAACGTTTATCACTTTCAGGCGTTAAGGAATCCCCCGTCGCAGGGGACGCAACGTCGGCGGCGGCCGGACTCGGCAGAGTCGGTGGCGAACTGAGGCCCATGCTGACAAGGTCCTCAAATTCTTCCGTTTCGGCCTGTTGTCCTCTCTCAATGAGCGGGGCCGGCTCGGGCGACGGGGGGGACGGCGCAGCCGGAATTGGAGCTGCCACTTTCTTGGCGGGCGCTTGCAGCCGGATCTTCATCACCTTTCCGCACTTCTTGCACGTGAAGGTGAGCGGCTTGTCGGTTATCGGCACCTTCAATTTAAAAGCAGTGCCGCACCCGGTGCATTTCAATCTGACTTCTTTCTTCTCCATGGTCCCCTGTTTCCGGAGCAGTCTCACCCGTTGAAAGAAGCTCGGGAAAACATAACGATTCTGCCTGGCTATCTGAACTTCTCCAATCTTAGAATAAAACCGCACAGATGGGAAGCAAATTCTTGTCGCGAAGCAATCCGTTCGGTTACGCGGGGCGAAGCAAGAGTTTTGTTTCACCGAGGAGGACACAGAGGATAGACGGAGGAGATAGGGGGCGGACCAGCGGAGACTGTCTCAAAACTCGGGAGAAGTTGAAAATCGTAGCACGATCGACTCTGGGACCCGTCCTTGTCACCCTCGCCCCGGCCCTCTCCCAGTGGGAGAGGGAAGCCTGTGGAGCCGATTTCCGGTCCCCTCTCCCCAGGGAGAAGGTTAGGGTGAGGGGTATTCGTACTACGATAGCAGCTTTTGTACGGATTCTGAGACAGTCTCCGCGTATCCGCCCTTCTTCCAAGGTATGCAAGCCCCACCAGGGGTCACAGGCTGGTGCGCCCTCCAGCGATCTCGGCGGCTTCAGCGATGGTTGGTCTCCTCCTTTCCTTCGTGAAGGATCCACGAGTGATCGAATGACTATGTTGATCTTGCGTTTTGGCCGGCACGAAGTATGGTAATCTGGATATCTTGCCATAAAAAGATCGTGTCGTACCGGAAAGGAGCCTTCTCGTGATCGACTTCCACACGCACAGCTTCCTGAGCGACGGACTGCTGGGGCCGAGTGAACTGGTTCGTCGCGCGCATGTTACCGGCTACCGAGCTATCGGCCTTACCGACCATGTGGACGGCGCCAATCTGGACTTGGTCGTGCCGAGGATCGTAAAGGTTGCGAATGAACTGAACCGCTTCCAAGGCACCTTTGTGATTCCCGGTCTCGAGATCACCCACGCGCCGCCCGGCCAGATTGCCGAACTCGCGGCAGAGGCCAGAAAGATGGGGGCTGTTCTTGTAGTGGTCCACGGGGAATCGCCGGTAGAGCCCGTTGCTTCGGGAACTAATCTCAGCGCCATTGAGGCCGGAGTGGACATCCTGGCGCATCCGGGCTTCATGACCGAGGAAGAGGCTCGGCTCGCAGCCCGCAACGGAGTCTTTCTGGAAATCACCTCCCGCTCGGGACACAGCCTTACCAACGGCCATGTGGCTCGGCTGGCCCGCGAGGCGGGCGCGCGCCTGGTAATCAACACTGACTCCCACGCGCCGGGCGATCTCATCACCGCTGAGAGGGCGGTTCAGGTACTCATAGGAGCGGGGCTCACCCGCGGTCAGGCCGACGAGGTCCTCCGCATCAATGAAGAACTGCTCGACGAGATCAAACGACGAATGGAGAACTGAACCCGACCCATATGAAATCCTTCCCAACCACATCCCGATTAAGACCGTCAATTACCATCGTGTTTGTGTGCGTGTGGCTCGCGCTCATGGGGATACTCGTCAAAGACCGCTACCGGCCGGCCGCTGCTGTAGATGCTACCGCAGCCAGGATCTCCGCAGTGGAGTCCGAAGACTGGTTCACCATCCGGATCAAAGGAGCGTATGCAGGATTCGGACGATCGCGGCAGATGCGGAGCGAAGACCGCTGGGTGCTGCAGGACGAGGTGAACATCTCGCTCAATATTCAGGGCCAGACAAAGCCGGTACGCATCGCGGGCGAAGCGGTAGTAGACGACGACTTCCGGTTGGTGTCATTTTCCATGCGTGTGAATTCCGGGATTATCTCGTTCGAGCAGACCGGCCGCATGGAAGGACGAGATCTCCTGCTCTCCATCCCGGAATCCAAGGGTGGAGGCACAAAACGCATCCGATTGTACGAACGTCCGAGGATTTCGCGATCGCTGGGGTTGCCTGTTCCCTTGACCGGGCTCCAGGTGGGCGACGAGTTCACCATGCCGATCTTCGACCCGCTCGACGGGACCAAATCCGAAGCGGAAATCACGGTCCTCGAAAAGGCCGATATCGAGGTTGCCGGAAAGAAGGTCGAAGGCTGGCGAGTGCGCGCCGCGTTCAGATCAATGCAGCTCAGTGTGTGGATCGACGGAGAGGGACGGCTGCTCAAGGGTGTCATGCCGCTCGGTATCACAGTTACTCGTTCCAGTAAGACAGAAATCTCCCAGAGAATGCCGGGAGTGAA
Organism: Desulfomonile sp.; assembly: GCA_020216785.1. Lineage (GTDB taxonomy): Bacteria > Desulfobacterota > Desulfomonilia > Desulfomonilales > Desulfomonilaceae > JAIWNO01. Next base: position 1,023 of record JAIWNO010000053.1, on the reverse strand, counting down.
AGATCTGCCCGAGATGACCTCCTTGGCCGCTGTGCCGCTGGAAGGCGCCTTGCCTCCTCCCAGTACGCTGGACCGGCTGGTCCTGGACGTATTGTCTGTGGGCGACGTGGGCATCCCCACTGTTCCTCACCGCCAGGAGTACTCAGCCAAAAGGCTCAACATCAGACGTGAGGCCCCGCCTCACGCAACGTATGCGCTCCCATTCCGGGATCGAAGTATGGAGGCAGATCTTGCGGCTTCTCGTTTCATTCGGAGCGATCATCCGGACATCGTCGCCAAAGCCGGGGAGATCGTGGGCACTGAGACGAACCCCGTGGCGGCTGCGCGACGGATCAACGAATGGGTCCACAACCACCTCAAGAAGGTGCCGACCCCGTCGCTGCCCGACGCAGTCACTATTCTTCAGAGCGGCGAGGGCGACTGCAACGAGCACGCGGTGCTCGCAGCGGCCCTCGCGCGGGCTGTCGGATTGCCCGCGCGCGTCGCGCTCGGTTTGGTATTCATGGAAGACGCATTCTATTATCACGCGTGGGTCGAATACTGGGCAGGAGCGAGCTGGTTCACCGGTGACCCGCTCATGAACCAGCTTCCGGTGGACCCATCCCACGTCACTCTTCTCTACGGCGACGTGGACAAGCATGTGAACGTGCTAAATTATTTGGGGCGTCTGAAGCTGCGGGTGGTGAAGGCATTCTGATTTCGAAAGCACACGGTTGTGGATAAGCGTGAATGATCTCGATTGAAAATCTGTCGAAAGCGTTTCAAAAGGTGGTCGCGGTTGACCACATCGACCTGGAAGTGCCCGCGGGCGAGATAATGGGATTCCTGGGCCCGAACGGCGCGGGGAAAACCACCACGATCAGGATGCTGGCCGGGCTGATCAAGCCTGACACAGGACGCATTGTGCTCGACGGCCACGACCTGGCCATTGAGCCCGAAGCAGCCAAGGCAGTGGTCGGTTTCGTGCCCGACAGACCGTTCCTCTACGAGAAGCTCACCGGGTGGGAGTTCCTCGAGTTCATC
>JAIWNO010000052.1 GCA_020216785.1 Desulfomonile sp. | reverse complement strand
GCGGGCCTGTACGGGGTGGACCGGCAGTCACTGGAGCGCCTCGGGATGCACTACCTCGAAATGTTCGAGTTGCTTGACTGGAAAGATGAACTCCTCGAGGGCTATTCCCACGGGATGAAGCAGCGCCTTATTATCAGTTCCGCCTTGCTTCACAGCCCCAGGATCTTCATCATCGACGAGCCGATGGTCGGCCTTGACCCGCGCGGGGTTAGGCTGGTAAAGAACCTCTTTACGGAGATGGCCCGAGTGGACCGAATGGCAGTGTTCCTCTCGACGCACACGCTTGCCGTGGCTGAAGAGATCTGTTCCATGATCACCATCATTCACAAGGGTCGAATCATTGCTTCGGATACACCGGAGAATATCAAGAGCACCATCGCGAGCTCGGGCGGAAACCTGGAACAGGCCTTCCTCAAGCTGACCGGCGCGGATGAGATGGAGAGCCTCCGCAGCAGCCTCGGGGTTGCAGGCGGGCGAAATTGAGGCAGTAAGCGGTTGGCGAACCAAGAGCGCCTGTGCACCATATAGCTAAGGTTCTTGAACCATGCGAATCCATAACCCCACCGCACTTGAGCACAGGCCTATCTCTCGCCCAACTAGTAGATCGATTCAGAAATGGCTTTACGGGGTTGTCATCCACGGCCTTGGGTACGGCGCGGGTCTGAGACCCGCCCCAACAAAGCATATCACGTTGTTCAATTTCTCACGTCGTCTTTGGCAACATGGCAAGCTACTTATGAAACGATCTACCAGACTGACCTACATAGCGTCGGCACTGGTCGCAGTGACGTTTCTCGCCGTGAGTCTGTTCACGCTGCACAATGACCACAACTGGGGCGACGACTTCAGCATGTACATTCTGCACGCGCAGAATCTCTTCTGCGGCCGGGATTACTGCTCGGGCATCCTGATGAATTATTCGTATGAGGAGTATGACCCTCTCTATGCCACTCGCACCCGACCACCGCTTTTTCCACTCGCGCTCACACCGATAATAGCGGTATGGGGCGTCGACTTGTTCTGGCTGAAAATTCCCAACCTCCTGTTCTGGATGTTGTGGGTTGCCGTGATGTACTGCATCCTGAAACGGATGCTGGGAAAGACCCACGCAGTCCTGTTGACTCTGGTGTTATTGTTCTCGCCTTGGTTCTTCCGTTTCAAGCAGCAAATTTTGACCGACGTATTGTTCTCTTTGTTTGTTGCGGCGGCTTTGTTGGTATATATGCGAGGACTCCAAGGTCGTGAACGCATCTCGGCTCGAGCTTTTGGTTTATTCGTCCTGCTCGCCACGCTCGCCGCCTTGACACGCCCCGCAGCGCACCCACTTATTCTCGCAGCTATCCTTCACCTATCACTGTTCGAACGGAAATATCTCTTGGCCGGCGTGTTGGCTGCCGTGTGGTTGGTTATCAACACAGGTGGCCAACTCATCGGGATCACGGATTCCGTGTCGTTTGCATCCTATGCTCTCGGGTCGAAAAAGTTCGGAGTGCTTCAAGCCTCATGGGATCACGCAGTCTACACTTTTTCGCTTATCGTCCTTTTCTTGGCTCCGCAGTACTTCCCTCCATTTCCCATTTTGCTGGTTGTGCTCTTGGCGCTCATCTTGTTGGGCTTTGCAGTCCGGGTCAGGTCTACTGCCGGTTTCGGGATTATCGAAGTGTTTTCCCCAATCTATTTTGCGATGTTGCTTGCATTTCCCTACCCGAACGGACCGAGGTATATTCTCCCCATAGTCGGATTTTTGCTGGCCTATAGCCTGATCGGACTGAGGACTGGGTGCGACTTTGTGTCCAGGAATCGATGGGGAGCCCACGCTGTCACCGCTGTGCTCGTCGGGACGCTTTTGTACTGTTCTGCCGCCACGTGGAAAGACCGTGGGTTCAATGGCGGCGTCCTAAAATCGCCCCCGGTGCAATCACTGGCAGCATGGGTGAAAGAGAACGTAGGTCCGGACGAGCACTTTTTGTTTAGGAAACCACGAGCGCTCGCCTTGTTGACCGGCCGAACAGGACTACCCACACCGAAAACGCCCGAGGAGGTGCGTAAAATATGCAGGGAACAGGGTGTCCGGTGGGTCATTTTGAGTCCCCCTTGGAATACCGGCATCATCAAATCCCTAAGATCATCGTCGGATTTTCGGTATGCGTGGAAATACCCCGGCATTCATGTATTCGAATATCTGCTGTGCTCTCGACAATGAGAGATCCATTCGCGGCTTCCCAAGCGACCAGATCATTTTATCAAGAATTTTTGGGTTCGGTGCTTCGAGCGCGAAGCGCTGGAACTACACCCAAGAAAGTGATACATTTTTTGCGTCCCAGCGTTTTGAAGAGCACGTGTGAAGCTGGATCGTCATAGAGGGGGTGCGCCATAAGGCTGGCATTTCTGACAAACGAATATCCCGCAGTAGGCCACTACACCGGCGGTATGGGAAATTACCTCCAACGGGTGGTGGGGTTGCTTGCGAGCCGGGGTCACGACTGCGAGGTTTTTGTGAGCAACCTGGAACGCGCAGTGGATGAGCCGGACGACGTGCTTAACGTTCGAGGAGTCACGATTCATCTTCTGAATGAATTCACCGACATACCGCCCGAACTCAAAGATTTGTCATTGTGGCCCATTCAGCGGGCCAAGCTGTGGGGGGCCTGGCGCCTCGCCCAGGCGCTTGAGAGGAGCCACACATCTCAACCGTTTGACGTCGTTCATGCGGGTAATTGCGGCCACGTTTCACTGTTTGTCGATATCCCGGTCCCTGTTGTGATGCGATTGAGCAGCTATGAGCCCATGTTGGCGGACGCTCACAAGATGGAGCAGTCCCTGTGGAGGACCACCACCGAATATTTGGAGCGAGCGACTCTTTGGACGAGCGATGCACTTTATGCGCCGAGCCGTATGTTGTCGGATGCCATGCAAGCGGCGCTTGCGTTGCCGGTGAGTTACATTCCGCCCCCCGCTTATTTGGAAGTCCCGCCGGAGAGCTATGACACAGCTTGGTGGACCGAAGCTACTGCGTTGTCTTCGCCGTATTTTGTGTTCGTTGGATCGCTTGCCCGGGTGAAAGGGCTGGAAACCCTGCTGGAAGCGCTGCCCATCCTCTTTGAGGCGTGCCCCGACCCGCATTTTCATTTCGTCGGTCGAGAGTGGGGAGGATTCGATTTCTGGGAGGAATGCCGCAGCCGGTTTCAGGGACGCGTTCATTATCACGGGCCTCAGAGCCATCATCGGGTCTACCCGCTCATCCAGAACTCAATCGCCGCGGTTATTCCCTCCCGCATCGAAAACGCCTCAAATGTTGCTATCGAAGCAATGCTGCTTGGGAAACCGATTGTGGGCACTCAAGGAATTAGTCTGGAGGAATTAATTGACGGGAAACCGTGCGCAATTTTGATACCCAAAGATGATCCCGTGGCTCTGGCCTATGCGATGATAGATCTTGCCAACATGCCGGCCGATCAACGCGACTTTATGGGGAAGCAAGGGCAGCAAGCCATCGCAAGCGTCTTGAACGTGGAACGATCCGGAAACCTGCTTGAGGGCTTTCTCGACGAAGCAGTGCGCAAGGGCCCTCGACGGCGATCTTCCGCTCAACAACGAATGCTCGACCTTAAGGCGACGCTTGAGGCGTTTTTCTCAATAGAGCTTTCTATTCAAGAGAAGATTGCCGCACAATCCTCTATAGCCGCTCAATTGACTTTTCAGAGAGATGCCGCGCACAGTCGCCTGGAACAACTCAAGGCTGAGGCACAAAATCAGCACACAAGAATTGAACAGCTTAATGACCTCATGGACGTACGACAGGCGAGAATTGAACAGCTTAGAGCCGAGGTGGAACATCAACACACACGAATTGAGCAGCTCAATACCCTGATGGAGGCGCGGCAGAAACGGATCGAACAGCTCAAATCAGCGGTAGATGCCAAGCACAAGCAGGTTGAGCAAGCCAGGAAACAATTGGAAACCGGTCGACAACGAATTGCCGATTTGAAGGCCCAAGTCGGTGTCAAGCTGGGGCAAGTCCAGGAGCTGATTGCTCAACGTAAGGCCGATCGTGCAAAAATTGAAGATTATGAAACCCGCCTGAATGAGCGGCAAACGCAAATCAGAGGATTGACCGCTCAACTGGACGACCGGCAGCAGGAAATAGCGGTTTTGAGCACCTCCTTACAGGCTGCCGGGAAACGCATTGAGGAATTGGAGCAAGAAATAGAGACCCTCCGGAATTCCATCAGTTACCGGATGGGGAATTTTCTTGTTCGATGCGTCCCTGAACCGATACGGAGATTCTTGTCTTGCGTAAATCGATTTTGATATGACCGGGGCTCATGCCGACGCAGCCGCTTTCTCGCGTAGATGCGCTGTGAATGCCCGGCAAAGGGGGGACTCCTGCCGACCTTTACGTTGGATGAGATAGAGCGGCCGAATGAAACGCACATCTTCGATTCGCGCGCACGACAGGAGTCCGTGCTCACAATCTTCCATCACAGCATAGCGCGAAAGTATCGACACGCCAATCCCCGCTTTAATTCCCTGCCGAACGGCTTCGGTGCTTCCCATCTCGGCGACTACGTGCAGTCGGGACGGGTCAAGTCCATGCTCCTCGAGGATGCGGCACATCACCGCGCGCGTGCCCGACCCGCGCTCCCGGAGAATGAACGGCTCGTTTCCCAGTTCCTCCAGTTTGACGCTCGCACGCCCGGACCATGCGTGACCATGAGGAACAGCCAGCACCAGCTCGTCTGAAAAAAGCTCTTCGAATGTCAACCGGCGCTCGTTCAGAAGCGAGCCCACCACGCCTACCTCAACTTCCCCCTTGACAACCTCCTCGCCGATTTCCGCGCTGTCCGCAATCCTGATGGTGATCTGAACCGCCGGGTGCGCGACCTTGAAGCTGCCGGCAACTGTCGGAAGTAAATATGTTCCCGGAATCGTGCTCGCTCCCAACACAAGATGTCCGGCCAGATTTCCCTTGAAAAGCTCCAGGGCCTGGATTGCTTCCTGTCTCGTTTGCACGATGTTCCGCGCGTAGGTGTAGAAAAGCCGGCCTGCCGGTGTGGGGAGCACTTCTCGGCCGAGGCGGTCCAGGAGCCTCTCGCCCAGCGCGTCCTCAAGGCCCCGAATATGCTCGCTCACCGTCGGCTGCGAGATGAGGAGCGCTTCTGCCGCCCTGGTGAAGCTGCCCAGCTCGACGACCTTGCAGAAGATCTCGATTCGTCGCATTTCCATGATTTATTTCTCCGGAATGGCGCGGTCCGCGCTCATGAATCAAGCGAGCCGGCGCCTCGGCGATTGATCGGATAATTCCCGACAGCCCCCACGAACGGTAGAATCAGCAGCCACGGCAATGTCAATCGCGACGGGTCGCGGAATTGATTCAACCCGATGGTCATCCCTTCGTGTCCTCCGCGCGGTTGTGGTCGATACGTGCCCATGAGGCGGTCCCACCACGGGAGATTAAATCCAAAATTGCTGTTGGTTTCGGTAGGAATGACCGAATGATGGACCCGATGCATGTCCGGGGTCACGACAAACAGCCGCAAAACGCGATCGAGGGCTATGGGCAGCCTGAGGTTGCCGTGGTTGAACATCGAGGTCCCGTTGAGCAGCACCTCGAAGATGATCACTCCGAGCGCAGGTGCTCCGATAACGACCACCGCGGCTATCTTGATGAGCATAGACAAGAGGATCTCTATGGGATGAAACCGGGTGCCCGTGGTCACGTCAAAATCCAAGTCCGCGTGGTGCATCATGTGAAGGCGCCACAGCGCTGGAACCGCATGGAACATGACGTGCTGAAAGTAAATGACGAAATCGAGGAATATTACAGACAACAGCACCGCGGCCCAGTAGGGGAACGCGGCGATATTGAAAAACCCCCAACCGCGCCCGGCTATCCACAGGGCCGACCCTACGGCCGCACCGCCGAAGACCAGCCGCACCGCAACCGCGTTAATGGAGACGATACCAATGTTGGCGATCCAGCGGGAGACTTTAGAGGTCGTGAGCCGTCGTCGAGGCGAAACAAGCTCACCAAGAGCCACTACGAAGAAGATGCCCACGAAGAATGCCAGCCGCGTGACAGGTTCGTGGCTCACGACGAATTCGGTCATGGTGAAAGGGCCTCAACAGGTCTATACCCAGCTGTCATAGGTGATACGAGCAACGTCCGGACGTGTCAAGCTCTACAGTGACGTTTTTGCAACCGTTGACGGCGGCTTCTATGGCTTAGCAGGCCATTTCATAAGTTCGATCGCGGATTCTCTCCGACCGTCCCGGGCTTCATGGTGGGTGCCGCTGCGGCTCCTCCGACAGTGCCGCCCCTCTTGCGGAAATCACCCAATTGAAGCAATTCTGTTCGAGAGAGCCGAGGAACACCCCCGTCTCCACGAATCCCGGGAGCGGATCATGAAAGCGTTGGAAGTCATGGAAAACCTGTTCTTTATCGAACGGGGGTACCTCAATGGGAACCATTTTGTGTACCGGTCGGATGAACCGATCCTGATCGACACCGCGTACAAGACGGATTTTGCCGATACGGAGCTGGCCCTGCGAGGTCTGGGTGTGGAGCTTTCGCGGGTGCGGCTCATCGTCAACACGCATTCCCATTGCGATCATGTGGGCGGCAACCGCGCGATCCAGGAGCTTTCCGGCTGCGACGTGGCAATGCACCGGATCGGCAAGCACTTCATCGACTCAAAAGACGACTGGTCCACATGGTGGCGTTATTACTGCCAGGACGCGGACTTCTTCACGTGCACACGATCGTTGGACCACGGCGACATGCTGGAGATCGGGCCGCACCGGTTCGAAGTAATCTATACACCCGGACATGCCTCCGACGGCATCGTGCTTTATGAAAGGCGGCAAAAGGCGCTCATTTCTTCGGACACCCTATGGGAAAACGACATGGCCGTCATCACGGAGCGAGTGGAAGGGGGCCGGGCGGCGTTTTCGTGGTTGGATTCGCTGGCGCTCCTGGACTCCCTCGAGGTGCGGATTGTGTATCCCGGTCACGGGAGACCGTTTAAAGATATGCACTCCGCGGTTTCCAAGACAAGAAAACGGCTCCTCAGCTTTCTCGGCAATCGCAAGCGAATCGGCAATGACCTGCTTAAGAAGATCATCGTGTACACACTCATGATGAAACGCTCCGTCAGCGAAGCGGATTTCTTCGACTATCTTATGTCAACACCGTGGTTTGAGGAGACCGTAGCGCACTACTTCAACTGTGAGTATCGGCGCAAGTTCGACGACATTATGGGTGACTTCCTTGGCCGGGGGATTGTCAAGCGGAAAGACGGCTTGCTCTTTACTACGGTGAAACCATGAAAACGCGAAATGATCGCGTGTTGCAACCTACAATGATGGCTTGGCTTGTGATATACCAGTTGCCAAAATTATCGTCTGATTCGAATGGCGAACTCCCGTCATTCCTGCGAAAGCAGGAATCCGGATGGATTTCCGGGTCCCGCTCTCGCGGGAACGACGCACTCCATTTGGATTACCCGTCTCCGGCGCAAATGGACGTTATTGGCGGCAATCGCTGGGGTCCGCGTCCAAGCATTTGGTGGGACTGACCATGTCACAACGTAAAATCAGTGCAAGGGATTTCATTCAGGACATCCGGGCGGGCCTGACCGATTCCCAGCTCATGGGCAAGTACAAGCTGACTGCGCTGGGGCTGCAAAGCGCGTTCACCAAGCTGGTGGATGCAGGGGCGCTCAAGCCCGAAGAGCTTTTTGGGCGGTTATCCGATTATGACAGCACCATCGGTGTAGAAGGTCTGAGATTGCTGCAGCGTCACTCCTTGGATTTCCCTCTGCCCGTGATTGACACCGAACGGACCGGCATTACCGGCGCGGTCCGCGACATTTCGCACAACGGGCTGGGCATAATCGGTATCGACGCCGTTGAGGGCGAGAGCAGAGCTTTTATGATCCCAGCGGACCAGTTCTTTCAAATCGAGCCCATCGTCTTCCGGGCGCAATGCCGCTGGATAAAATACGATGAGGACCTCATGCAGCCCATTGGCGGATTCCAGATAATCAGGGTTTCCAAGGGGAACCTCAGGGAATTGAGGAGGTTGATTCAGTCGCTCACGCTCCACGCGTGACGGACCGACGGCTACGCCGCAACATGGAGCGCACACGTGCAAATGTTCGACGATCTCAACAAAATGCTGATGGACAACCTTTATGAAGGCCTTTTTGTCGTGGGTCCTCACGGGGAAATTGTCTACTGGAATCGGACAGCGGAAAAGATAACCGGGTTTTCGCCCGGAGAGGTCGTCGGCGCCCTTTGCGAAGAGAACCTTCTCATGCACATGGACCCGAACGGCACCACAATGTGTGCCGGCGGTTCGTGTCCCTTGAACGCGCTCCGATCAGCCGAAAGCGACATATGGCAAGGTGAGCTGTTCATCCGCCACAAAAAGGGACACCGTTTACCTGTGTCCACAAAGATCATTGCGCTGCGAAATGCCGAAGGCGAGTTTGCGGGAACCGCACATCTGTTCACGGATAACCGCCAGATGAGAGAGGCCGTTCAGGGAATCAGGGAAGCGCAAGAAATGGCCCTTCACGACCCGCTCACCGGCCTGGGAAATCGGGGCTATGGGGAGATCAACCTCGAGCGCTGTCTCGTGGAGATGGAACGGTACGGGTTCTCATTCGGTGTTTTTTTTATGGATGTGGACCATTTCAAGGAGATCAACGATACCTACGGGCACGACGTAGGTGACGTGGTGCTCCAGACGGTGGGCCGGACCATCGCAAACAGCCTGCGTGCTTCAGACATGGTATTTCGGTGGGGCGGAGAGGAGTTCCTCGCTATCATTCTGCAACTGGCCCCGGATCAGCTTGAAGTGGTCGGAAACAAGATCCGCCTGCTCGTCGAGCAGTCGCCGATCCTGACTGAAGCAGGACCGTGTCGTGTCACTATTTCGCTGGGGGCTACGCTCGCGCGATCCGACGATACGGTGGAGAGCCTCGTGAACCGTGCGGATATGTTGATGTACGAGAGCAAACTCCATGGTCGTAACCAAGTCACGTCCGATTTTACCAATCCGGCGTGAGGGGAACCTGTTCGTGGGTCCAGTGTAGGGGCATGTTACTGTCTTGACAACGCATCGGTATCAACGGTTACCGGGAATCCTCTATTCCCCCTTCCATTCCTGCCTTGAGCGCGCCTTCGTAGAGCTTCCGCAAGGCCTTTCTCGACACGCCGTGACTCACAATGTCCCAAGGAAAGGTTTCATCCGGATTGCGTTCCCGCAGCACGTAGAACTCCATACCTGGGGGCTCTTTTTTGAGGCTGTGGAGCAGCGCGCCGGGTCTGGAAGCCGCATCGAGGAGAGCGGCCGCGAGCCTTCGGTCTCCGCGCGAGATTACCGCCTGGACAAGGGCTTCCCGCGGAGATTCGATGCGCAAGGTCACATCTCCAGCGCGCTTCAATCCTGCTTTCAGGAGCGCCGCCCGAGCTTCCAGTTTTGAAAGCTCGGCCATAGGGGCCCACTGGAATGGGGTCCACGGTTTGGGAACGAAGGGATTGGTCTGCACGGATAAGCGTCCGATCCGGCGCTTGGCTCGTGACGTATTCACGAAAACTTCTCGTGCGCGGAGAATGAATTCGACAATCGCCCTGACGTCGTCATCGGTTTCTGTGGGAAGACCGATCATAAAATAGAAACGCACATTGGGAACGCCCGCGGTGACCAGCCGCTCGATGAGCGCAAGGAAGCTCTCGGAAGGGACCTCCTTGCCCACGACCTTCTTAAGCCGATCGGAAGCCACTTCGGGCGCAAGCGTGGCCGTCTTCTGACCGCTGCGTACCATGAGAGCGATCACTTCCGGAGTAAGACCTTCAGGCCGTATGGAAGACAAGGAAAACCTCCCGCCCCGTTCTACAATGAAGGCGAGTATCTCCTCCAGCTGAGGATGGCTTGCGAGATCAGAACCGACAAGGCCAATGGTGCGGCCTTTGCTGAGAGCATCCTCCACAT